>NZ_JAVRCK010000057.1:0-42898 GCF_034530815.1 Nostoc sp. DedSLP03 | reverse complement strand
ATCGGCTTGCATTGTGAATGCATCGGCTTGCATTGTGAATGCATCGGCTTGCATTAAAAACGCTACGCTTTTACGCAAAGTTGTACTTAGTTAACCAGGCAGATTGCTTGCCTTGGGCAAATCTGATACTAGTTTCGTATTAGAGATTACCAAGAAATAAATTATCCAATCTTGTGGGGTGGGCGACACGAGCGCCCTTGGTTATGGGCGGACAAGATGTCCACCCCACAAGAAAAATTGTATGTTTTTTTATTTGGAAGTCTCTTAATGTTTCAAAGTCAGCCTATAGTCCCTGCCGCAAATGTGGGGATTTTACAAAGAAAGCAGAAGGCAAAAGGAAAAAAGTACTAACAAAAACTTTAGTTATGGGTTATTGCCCACTAGTATAAAAAAAATTGTGTCTCCTGCTACGCATCTCGACACAAGGCCTCCATACTTCAATTCCACGTTTTTAAACGTGGCTTCCCTCCTGCCTTCTGCCTACTGCCTTCTGCCTCCTGCCTCCTGCCTCCTGAATTTGTTGATAGTAAGCATAGGCATACCCGCCGCTTGAGAAATTCATATTAAGTCGAAGTAGTTAGGATCTAGGTGCAGGGGTCACTGAAGATTCATTTCTTTAGTTTATCTAAAGTCGCATCTAAGTTATCAAATTACCTTTCTAAGATAGAAGCAGCAACTATAAGTTGCTACAGATGACTAAAACCCAATTAACAAGTAGTTGCTGCGGAGAACATAAAAATGACTAAAGCGCCGGAATCTTTAGACTTATCTGCCTACGATGCTACAGACAGAGCTTTAGATCGTGACTGTACAACTTTATCCCGTCACGTCCTCCAACAACTTCAAAGTTTTTCGCCAGATGCACAGGATTTGAGTGCGTTGATGAATCGCATCGCCCTAGCCGGAAAACTGGTGGCTCGGCGGATGAGTCGCGCTGGTTTAATGGAAGGTGTTCTGGGATTTACTGGGGAAGTTAATGTCCAAGGCGAATCCGTCAAAAAGATGGATGTTTATGCCAATGATGTATTTATCTCAGTGTTTAAGCAAAGTGGCTTAGTTTGTCGCCTCGCTTCTGAGGAAATGGAAAATCCTTACTACATCCCGGAAAATTGTCCCATTGGCCGCTATACCCTGCTGTATGACCCAATTGATGGCTCATCCAACACTGATAATAATCTCAGCTTAGGTTCCATTTTCGCCATTCGCCAACAAGAAGGAACTGATAGCGATGGTAAGGCAACTGACCTACTCGCCAACGGACGTAAGCAACTCGCTGCCGGATACATCCTATATGGCCCCTGCACGATGCTGGTTTATACTATAGGTAAGGGCGTTCATTCCTTTGTTCTCGATCCCAGCTTAGGAGAGTTTATTCTCACAGAAGAAAATATTCGCATTCCTAACCACGGGTCTGTTTACAGCGTGAACGAAGGTAACTTTTGGCAGTGGGAAGAATCAATTCGAGAATACATTCGCTACGTTCATCGCACAGAAGGCTACAGCGCTCGTTATAGCGGCGCAATGGTGAGCGACATCCATAGAATTTTGGTTCAAGGCGGCGTGTTTCTCTACCCAGGGACAATTCAAAACCCTGAAGGAAAATTACGCTTGCTTTATGAAACGGCTCCTCTCGCCTTTTTGATTGAGCAAGCAGGCGGTCGTGCTACTACAGGACTAGTAAATATCTTGGATGTGGTGCCAAAAAAACTGCATCAGCGCACACCTTTAATTATTGGTAGCAAAGAGGATGTAGCTAAGGTGGAGTCTTTTATTCAAAACGGACACTAGTGCCGCAAAGCGGAATTCAAAATTCAAAATTCAAAATTCAAAATGAATACAACGTAAGCGTTTCGTTGATTTGGAATGGTGAGGCAGTCCGGTCTTGGGGGTTCCCCCCATGAAGAACTGCTGTTAGCGTAGCGTTAGCGAGCCTGCGAGCGTCACCCGAAGGGGTGGTTTATTTACGCCGTGCTGTACTAGTGTGAGAAGGCAGAGATAAAAGAAAAAAGCTTGTAAATTAAGCTTTTGAACTTTTTTCGACTCAATAGTTATTTTTGCGATGCTGCACTAGAAGATTAAGACAAAAGTATCAAGGATGCATCTAGCATCTGGCATTAATTAAAAGTTAATCATGGTGATTTAGGATTAGGAATGCAAAATAGCACTTCTTGAAGATGTATTAAAGATTATCTCAGCCGGCCGATGCAATAAGTGATTGGCAACGCCACAATTCAAAAGTCACCATCAACATTTGATCGGTTTTGTCAACTTACTTAGAAACATCACTATACAGGAGTGAAACAAATTAGAGCTATGTCTACCAATCATCTACTAGAAATTAACCAATACGGTCAAAGTATCTGGATGGATAATTTGACCCGTGACATTATTCAATCAGGGGAACTCAAAGAACTGGTTGAAAATCAAGGAATCTCTGGGATTACTTCTAACCCAGCGATCTTTGAAAAAGCGATCGCTGGTAACGTTATTTATGATGCCGATATCGAAGCCGGAGTTCGGGCTAACTTACCCATAGACAAAATTTACGAATCCCTGGTTTTTGCAGATATCCGTAATGCCTGTGATATTTTACGCCCCGTTTATGAAGCCTCGAATAGATTAGATGGTTATGTGAGTATTGAAGTACCGCCAACCATTGCCCATGATACTGAAGCAACCATAAGCGAAGCCCGACGCTATTTTCAAGAAATTGGTCGGGAAAATCTGATGATTAAAATTCCTGGTACAGAACATGGTTTGCCAGCAGTAGAACAGGTAATATCCGAAGGGATGAATGTTAATATTACGCTGCTGTTTTCTGTAGAAAGCTATGTAAACACAGCAATGGCTTATATTCGGGGCTTAGAAAAACGAGTGGCTGAAGGTAAGGACATCAGTAAAATTGCTTCAGTAGCTAGTTTCTTCCTCAGCCGGATCGATAGCAACATTGACGGCAAAATTGATGCTAAGTTGAAAAAAGGCGTTGATGATATTTCCGTGGAAGCAAAGCTAAAAGCTGTTAAAGGAAAAGTAGCGATCGCTAACGCTAAGATTGCGTATCAAGAATACAAGAAAATCATTAGAAGCGAGCGTTGGCAAGATTTGGCAGCAAAAGGGGCCACACAACAACGGCTACTTTGGGCTAGCACCAGCACCAAAGACCCCAACTACAGAGACGTGATGTATATCGAAGAGTTGATTGGCCATGATACCGTCAACACCGTACCACCAGCGACCATTAAAGCTTGTGCCGATCATTGTAACGTAGGCGATCGCTTAGAAACAGATTTAGATAATGCTTACACCCTGATCGAAAACCTCAAAGATCCCGACATCAACATCGATCTCGATAACGTCATGGATGAACTGTTAGTCGAGGGTATTGACAAGTTTATCCAGCCTTTCCAGTCCTTGATGAACTCTTTAGAAGAGAAGATCAAGGTATTGTCACCAGTGTAGGGAACAGAAGAGGGGAAAAGGTTAAAGGGTAAAGGGTAAAGGTATAGTTCTTCCCCTTTCCCCCTTCCCCTTTCCCCCTTTCCCTTTCCCCAATCCTAGTACCAAATCTAAAATCCAAAATTGTTATGGTTAGTCTGCTAGAAAATCCCTTGCGCGTTGGTCTGCAACAACAACGGATGTCCGAACCCCAGATTATAGTCATTTTTGGCGCTTCTGGCGATCTCACCTGGCGCAAACTAGTGCCAGCACTTTACAAATTGCGGCGAGAACGGCGTATTCCCCCAGAAACAACCATTGTCGGTGTGGCACGTCGAGAATGGAGCCATGAGTACTTCCGCGAACAAATGCAAAAGGGGATGGAAGAAGCACATGCGGATGTTGATTTAGGGGAACTCTGGCAAGATTTCTCTCAAGGTCTGTTCTATAGCCCTGGGGATATAGACAACCCAGAAGGCTACCAAAAACTGAAAAACTTATTGAGTGAATTAGACGAAAAACGGGGCACACGAGGTAATCGCATGTTCTACCTCTCAGTTGCCCCCTCATTCTTTCCCGAAGCGATTAAGCAGCTAGGAACCGCCGGGATGCTAGAAGATCCCTACAAACATCGTCTAGTAATTGAAAAACCTTTTGGTCGGGATTTGGCTTCTGCCCAAAGTCTTAACCAAGTGGTACAGAAATATTGCAAAGAAAACCAAGTATACCGGATTGACCATTACTTGGGTAAAGAAACAGTTCAAAATTTGTTGGTGTTTCGCTTTGCCAATGCGATTTTTGAGCCGTTGTGGAATCGTCAATTTGTTGACCACGTGCAAATTACCGTGGCAGAAACCGTGGGAGTAGAAGACCGGGCTGGTTATTATGAAAGCGCCGGCGCACTACGGGATATGTTGCAAAATCACCTCATGCAACTTTACTGTCTAACAGCGATGGAAGCGCCTAACGCAATGGATGCCGACAGCATCCGCACAGAAAAAGTGAAGGTACTCCAAGCTACTCGTTTAGCTGATGTTCAGAATCTGTCGCGGTCAGCAGTACGCGGTCAATATAGTGCTGGCTGGATGAAGGGTCAAGCAGTGCCAGGATATCGGACAGAACCAGGCGTTAATCCCAACTCCACCACACCGACCTACGTCGCCATGAAGTTTGTGGTAGATAACTGGCGCTGGAAAGGTGTTCCTTTCTACTTGCGTACCGGGAAGCGGATGCCGAAAAAAGTCAGTGAGATTTCGATTCACTTTCGCGAAGTTCCGTCTCGGATGTTCCAATCAGCTGCCCAACAGACAAACGCCAATATTTTGACGATGCGGATTCAGCCGAATGAAGGTATTTCCCTGCGTTTTGATGTGAAAATGCCAGGGGCAGAATTCCGTACCCGTTCCGTTGACATGGACTTTAGTTATGGTTCCTTTGGCATCCAAGCTACATCTGATGCCTACGATCGCTTATTCCTTGATTGTATGATGGGCGATCAAACATTATTCACCCGCGCGGACGAAGTAGAAGCCGCTTGGCAGGTAGTAACGCCAGCCCTTTCCGTTTGGGATGCACCCGCCGACGCCAATACTATTCCCCAGTATGAAGCTGGAACCTGGGAACCAACAGAAGCAGAATTCTTAATTAACCAGGATGGCCGTCGCTGGCGCAGACTCTAAATATTAGTCATTAGTCATTGGTGAGCCAGCGCGGTCTTGGGGGTTTCCCCCATGAGTGACTGGCGAACCCGTAAGGGTCATTAGTCACTAGTAACAACAAATGACAAATGACCAATGATAAAATTCAAAATCCAAAATCCAAAATCCAAAATCTACTATGGCTCCCCAAGCTTCTACAATTTATTCACTTCAGGCGCCAAAAGATATTTCGCTTAACGAAATAGAAGCGGAACTTCATCAAATTTGGCAAAGTTATGGCATTACTGGCGAGGACGGTGGGCTTCCTGCTGCCACCCGCGCCACAACATTTACTTTAGTGGTTTACGAACCCGAAGAAACCCAATATCTTTTGGCTACTTTGGGATTTTACAACGGCCCGCTTGACGGGATTTTAGGGCCTCAGATGGTAGCTGCCTTGCGGCAAGTGCAGACAAAATATGCCCTGCCAGATACGGGAACAGCAACACCTGAAACCCTGGCTATCTTGAGAGAAGAATTCATCAAACGTCAAGGAAACGGTGCTACGGGAGACAATGGTTCTATTGAACTTCCCAGCTTAAGTTTAAATGCCCCAAGCCCCAGAATTGCTGATGAAATCGCCCTCCGCAACCCCTGCCGCATCATCGCGCTATTTCCCATTACTGGCGAAGATGAAGGGGTTAAGGCTCAGGTTTCTGCCTATTGCCCAATCCAAAAGCAATCGTCAAGCACACTAATTTGCTGCGAATACATCACTCTCAGTGGAACTGCTGCTGCCTTAGAACGCATCGGTGGTATGCTTCCAGCATTGTTGATTGGCGGCTTACCAAAGTTTCTCTGGTGGAAAGCAACACCAGACCCCAATAACGCTCTATTCAAGCGATTGGCAGCCGTCTGCAATAATGTGATTGTAGATTCTTGCCGCTTTAACGAGCCAGAAAGTGATTTACTCCACCTCCAAGATTTGGTGGAAAGTGGGGTTCCTTTGGCTGACCTCAACTGGCGTCGCCTATCAGCATGGCAGGAATTGACAGCTGAAGCTTACGACTCGCCTAATCGTCGGGCCGCCCTTGGGGAAGTTGACCGAGTAACTATTGATTACGAAAAAGGCAACCCGGCACAAGCATTGCTGTTTTTGGGTTGGTTGGCAAGTCGTCTAGGATGGCAGCCAGTTTCCTATAAAAAGGAAACCGGAGATTATGATATCACTCGCATTAACTTTATTGCCCAAGACCAACGCCAAGTAGAAACCGAATTAGCGGGTGTTCCCCTTGCGGATGTGGGTGAAATTGCTGGCGACTTGATTGCTTTGCGCCTCAGTTCGACCAATCCGAAGGCAGACTGTGGTACAGTAATTTGCTCGGAAACTGGTGGTTGTATGCGGATGGAAACCCACGGCGGCGCTCAATCTGCTGGTCTGTTTCAACAGGTGACTTCACTTTCGGAACAAAAGGCGGAAGCATTGCTGAGTCAGCAGGTACAACGCTGGGGTCGCGAGTCACTTTTTGAAGAAAGTCTGGGAGTGACTGCGAATATTTTCAAATTGGAAACAAATAGTTAGTTGCGCCTGGAAACAATAAAAGTTACCAAAATTGCGAAAATCAAACACAAACTCTTCAGATTTTTGGATATTTCAATCATCTGGAGGGTTTTTCTATAGCGCTTCTCGGTTGAGTCCAATACAGACCTAACCCCCAGCCCCTTCCCTACAAGGGAAGGGGAGTAAGATTCAAAGCCTCTCTCCTTTTAAGAGAGGAATGGAAGTGAGGTCAGAGTATATTGCATCCACGCGAGAACCGCCATATTTTCCTTGGTGTTAAATCAATACTGTTCGGTTAAAGCAAGAGACGGGATTCATCATGTCTCTACAATAATCAATCTTTTGTCTTGACGGCGTATCGCGTCTTTGGCGAGCAATAATTTTCATCAAAAAATCTTAATCGAACCGTATTGTCCCAACCTTCTCCTAAGCTTGGGCTACGCTGTACACATTAGTCTTTTAGAGTTGCTGTGTAATTTCTGACTTTTCACGGTATTTGGAAAACCTCTCTTCTATTCCTCTCTTCCTTTTAGGAGAGAGACTTTGAATTTTCCCCCTTCCCTGCGAGGGAAGGGGGTTAGGTCAATCGTTAGCTTTTCCACATAATGTGAAAAGTCAGGTGTAACTTAGGGTGGGCTAATCTTTGCAAGTCGATGTATTAACATAACAAGTCAATGCATTGGCATAGCAGGTCGATGCATTGGCATAGCAGGTCGATGTATTAACATAACAGGTCGATGTATTGGCATAACAGGTCGATGTATTAACATAACAGGTCGATGTATTAACATAACAAGTCGATGTATTAACATAACAGGTCGATGCATTAACATAGCAGCTCAAGACGTGGGACAGCTTTAGAAGACTTTTGTGTACACTGTAGCCTTGCTTGGGAGAAGGATTTAGGGTGAAAGCTCATCAATTCATGCAAGAAGTCTATTGAAAAGATACCTCGTATTTACCTCCACGCTCCAGGGCGCGTTTGTAAGCAGGTCGTTCGTGAATGCGCTCGACAAATTCTTTCAGCTTTGGCCGGTTCTCAACTTCTTCGGGGAGTGCAGCGATTACTTCTAGGGGAAAGCTCATTTGGATATCGGCGGCGGTAAATTCATTGCCTACAAACCACGTATTTTTACGGAGTTCGTCTTCTATGTAGTCAAAGTGAAGTTTGATCTGGGGCGCGACGAATCCGCTAACCGCGCTGCTGTCGCCTGCCCCGAAATTGTTCAATATCAGCCGCATCACCAACAGTGGCATTGCCGAACCTTCGGCGTAATGCAGCCAATACTTGTAGCGCAGATACTCTGGCGTATCCGATGCTGGGGCTAACCGACCATTACCGTAGCGATCGACTAGGTATTCGATAATTGCACCCGATTCAGCGATCGTCAAGTCTGCATCTGTGATTACTGGTGACTTGCCGAGGGGATGGACTTGGCGCAGCGATTCCGGTGCCATCATCGTCTTGGCATCGCGTTCATAGAACTCGATCTCGTATTCGATACCTAATTCTTCAAGCAGCCACAGCACCCGCTGCGATCGCGAGTTGTTAAGATGATGCACTGTAATCATAAAACTTTCCTCTTTTGCTAGCTAATTGTTATCCGATCTCGGCTAATCTCCAACTGTATTATTAAACAGACGTTTTCAACCTAACTCCCCTAATTGGGTGGTTTTCTAGTTTCTAATTGGTATAAGTTTGAGTTAGTTAGTTGGAGAAACTGGTGCATCTGCTTTTGCAAAAAGCAACGATAAACACACAGCCAATAATCGAAATAGTTGCTACATAAAAACCTAATTTGTTTCATTTATGGCTTTAGTCATTGCCGGAGAACGTAGTGGGGTGGGTAAGACAACAGTCACGCTCACCCTTTTAGCATCTTTGTGCCGTCGCGATCGCTTGGTACAATCTTTTAAGGTGGGGCCAGACTACATCGATCCGATGTTTCATCAACACGTAACTGGTCGTGCTTGTCGCAATTTAGACCCTGTATTGACTTCTGAAGCCTACGTTCAGCAATGTTTTGCCTATCATAGCCAACTGAGTGAATATGCCCTCGTGGAAGGGGTGATGGGGTTGTTTGATGGAATTTCGTCATTAGCCATTAGTCATACCCTGCGGGAAGGCAAAGCGCCTATGTCATTTGCAAAGGACAAAGAACAAAGGACAAATGACGAAGGACAAAGGACAAATGACAAAGGACAAATAACAGACTTTGCGAGTACGGCACACATTGCGCGGCTGTTAGATTTGCCTGTGGTGTTAGCGATTGATTGCAGTCGTTTATCTGGTTCTGTGGCTGCGATCGCGCACGGCTATCGATCTTTTGATCCCCGAATTAAAATAGCTGGGGTAGTATTAAATCGCGTCGGCAGCGATCGCCATCTCTCTCTCTTGAAAGATTCCCTAGAACCCTTACAATTACCCATTCTCGGCGTAATGCGCCGTCAAGATAACATCACAATTCCCGATCGCCACTTGGGTTTAGTACCCACAGCCGAACTTCCCGAACTCAATGCTTTAATCGATCGTCTCGCCGATTTAGGAGATACTTGCTTTGACTGGCAGCGTTTATTACCTTTGTTAAAATCAGAACCCCTTTCTTTTTTTGCTTCATCTTCCTTATCTGCCTCATTCCCAGTTAGGATTGCAGTAGCCCGCGATCGCGCTTTTAATTTTTACTACCAAGACAATCTCGATTTGCTGCAACAGCTTGGTGCAGAATTGGTTTTCTGGAGTCCTTTAGAAGATACTGATATACCAAAAGATATCCAGGGAATGTATTTTGGCGGTGGTTTCCCGGAAGTTTTTGCCCAGCAACTCGCAGAAAATTCTAGCGTTCGTCATGCAGTGAAAACGGCAATACTTAAAGGAATGCCTACAATCGCCGAATGCGGAGGATTAATGTATTTGTGCGAGCAAATTATCGATTTTGAAGGTAAATCTTGGTCAATGGCGGGAGTGCTACCAACATCTGCTGTGATGGGTGGACGTTTAACTTTGGGCTATCGTCGTGCTGTAGCTTTGCAAGATAATTTGTTAGTTAAAGCAAATACAACTGTTTACGGACATGAGTTTCATCGTTCCCATTTAACCTTAACTCCGACTCAACCCCTATTTGAAACCTTTCGCTACGATTGTGACGAAAATATGGGATGCGAAGGATGGGGTTTACCTGCAAATATTTATGCTTCTTATGTTCATCAGCATTGGGGAGAAAATAGAGAAATTCCCCAACAGTTTCTTAAAGAATGTCTAAAAGTAGCATCATCAAAAACGTGGATTTAAGCCAACACAGTTCAGATAACCCCAAAACCTTCATGTAGAGACGCGATAAATCGCGTCTTAATTTATTGTGGATTATGGGGACAAAGATACACAAAAAGGCAGTAATATCATGTCCGTATAATTAGTTATGATTTCCAAAGTCATTGCACCCCACCCCCAGCCCCTCCCCGCTTGCGGGGAGGGGAGACAAAGCATAGCTTTGGCGGGGTGAAGTTCTTCAGGTTTAATAAGTAATCTAGCGGACATGATATGAGATAATTCACCGCCTCCTCTTGGATCAACTCATAGTTCCATGTTAGTTTTGGACTTCAACCCAACGGCGGTAAAGCTTTTGAATTTGTTTGAGAAGCGCACTAGGAGCTGGTTGATTTGACTCATTTGGCTTCGCTATATCCTGCAATTGCGTCAGGAGTCTGGCTTCTTCGACAGCAACTTCACCATCGCTATAAATTAAGCCACTGATGGCTTCAATCAGATTTTCGCAATCTTCATGACTGGGGCGATCGCCTAGATACTCCCGTACCCAGTCGTAGCATTCTTTTGGCTGCACAGGAACTAATTCGTACAGCCAAGGCTTAATTTCTGGATCGTTAGCTAAACCTTTTGCTTGAGCTATTTCGCGGAGATATTGCCGTTCTTCTGGCTGGATTCTGCCATCGATCCAGGCTGCTCCAATCAGGATTTTAACTAAATTTTTTACATTGGAAGGGGAAACCATTGCTGCCTCCTCTGGTAGATTCAGGCCTCTACCAAATCGTACAATCCCAAACAGTATTCACTCGGAATTATTGTTTTTTCTTAAGCGCACTATAAAAAAACCATCCATGTCCTGTCGGTGGGGCCAAAGTTTAAACCAACCTTGAGGTGTAATATCGGTAGAATCAGGTAACTCAACGCCAACAGGAGACTCAATTTGCCACTGAGGTGAATCAGCTAAAAACGCCGAAACTACTTGTTCATTTTCCGCTGGATGCAATGTACACGTAGCATAAACTAGTACACCACCAGGTTTGACAAAAGTTGATGTATGTGTCAACAATTCTCGTTGCAGCACCGAAAGTTCTCGGACTGATTCTGGTGTCTGTCGCCAACGCGCATCAGCATGACGGTGCATGGTTCCCAAACCAGAACATGGAGCATCGAGTAATACGCGGTCTGCGGTGTTTTGAAATTGCTTGAAGTGGCGACTGTCACCAGTGTAAATTTGAATAGATTGTAAATTTAGCCGTTGAGAATTTTCTTGGAGTTTGCGAAGACGAGAAGCAGTGCGATCGCAAGCCCAAATTTTACCTTTATCTGCCATTAATTCCGCAATGTGGGTTGTTTTCCCCCCTGGTGCAGCACAAGCATCAATTACCACCTCACCTGGTTGGGGGTCGAGCAAATGACTTACCAATTGAGCGCTAGCATCTTGTACAGTCCACCAACCTTCTTTAAAACCCGGTAGTTTTTGAATTGACCCAGTATTACCAATAAATCGTAAAGCTTGGGGTAAATGAGGAATCCGTCTCACCAAAACACCAGCAGATTGCAAAGCCGTCTCAACTTCCTCAATGGAAGTGCGAAGTGGGTTGATGCGTAAATCGATTGTTGGTGATTGGTTCATCCATTCACACAGTTGTTCTGTCTCAGCAAAACCCAGTTGTTCTAACCAAACTTGAACAATCCAATTAGGAAAACTGTGTAAAATGCCCAAGCGTTCCACTGGGTTTTCTGGAAGTTGTAACGGATCGGTATGGAGAGATGAGACAGTGTTTTCTCCCCCTGCCTCCCCTGCTCCCCTGCCCCCCTGCTCCCCTGCTTTTCTAAGATACTGGCGTAATAAACCGTTAACAAAACCCGCCAGTCCAGCAAAACCGTTTTCTTTAGCGAGTTGGACTGTGGTGTTAACAGCAGCTGAGGCGGGAATACGCTCTTGATAACGCAGTTGGTAGAAGCCTAGATGTAAGATGGTGCGGAGGTCTGGTGGTTGTTGATGAGATTTCTTTTTAGCGAATTGATCGATGAGAGTATCGAGGGTGCGTTGCCTTCTGACGCTCCCATAAACCAATTCTGTCACTAAGCGGCGATCGCAATCAGGCAAATTAACTTTTTGCAGCACTCTATCTAGGGCAACATCAGCATAAGCCCCCTTATGAACATCTCGTAGGGCAATAAAAGCTAATTGACGGGGGTTTGTCATGAAAACACGATTCAGGAGTCAGGAGGCTTTTGTATTCTAACTCCCAACTCCTAACTCCCAACTTCTAACTCCTAACTTCTAACTTTCCTATCAAGACATATATGGGTCTACACTGGCAATTTCAAACTCACACGCTCTAGAAACCTGTTCTGCTGGTAATTTTCCAAAGCTGATTAATGGTAAAGAAGTGGGGTCTGCCATTAGTTCTTTTGCTAATAAGAACCCAGTGATTGTCCAAGTTTGATATTTCCTAGCTTGTTTCCCAATCAGTCGCCCTTTTTTCCCATCGTAATACTCTGGCCATTCATCTGTACTAAGTCGTCCTTGGGCAGTTTCAATCGCCTTTTGTGCGAGATTTGTTCTATTAGTTTTTACAGCCGCCGCTGCCAACATCCACATTAAAACAGGCCAACTACCAGCATTATGATACGACCAAGGTATATTTTTGGGGTCACATCCAGTCACAATTCTGTATTCTTCATGTTCCAAAGCTGGGAAACAAATTTTCATTGGCATATCTCCCACCAAATCATCCCATCGTTCCTCAATGAGAGTCATAATCGCTTGTGACTGTTCTTCAGTGGCTAAGTCGGAAATGATTGCCATTAAGTTTCCGAGTGAAAAGAAGCGAGTATCTAGCTGCGATGGCCCGACATTACCTGCTAAATAACCACCTTTTTTTGGCAACCACTTGTCCAATTCATAATAAGGAACAGAATCTACATATATGTTGAACAGATTAACAGCAGCCTTGCCATATTCTTCACTTTTGAAGCGATAAATTGCATTTAGACGATTAATATCTATCCAATAATGCTGGCGAATATGAGCGCATAATAGAGGCAAACGGTTATCAATGGCTTCAACAATATCAGAATTACCTTGACAAATTAGCAGTTCGCGAGATGCACGCAATGCCGTGTAAAAAAGGACTTGCAATTCTAAAGGATGCCCATAAATGCCCATACGACGGTCAATCATACAAGCGCCATCTGGAACCAACAGCGTTGGGTACATATCAAAACGATTTGCCAAGCAGATTTCCATAATTAACCTGATTCCATTTTGGAATTCAGGTTGATAGGCGAGAGAAAAATCTTTTGTGGCGACTATATAAGCGCGCAACAAAATAATCCACCATAAGCAAGAATCTACAGGCGTAACTCTAGCGATCGCATGTTCGCCAAAGTCGGCTTCTAAATATTCTTGCCCATTTTCTGATACCACTTTAAAGCTAGCTGGGATTAATCCTCTTCCTGGCTTATAAGCATCTAATGCCCTTTCTTTAGGCTGTAACTTTAAGGTTTCTTCTAAGAAATTACGAACAATATCTGTTCTACCTTTAATCAGAAAAATTAGAGCGGAAGAGACAAAATCTCGAATAAAGCACTGGTCATAATTGAGCGCTTCTACAGAAACATCATAAGCGGCTACTGTCCCAACAGGGCGACCTTGATAATAGAGAATTGATTTTTCTAGTGCTATCCATGCTTCTTCCACTTCTTTTAAATTCTCAGCAGTTTCCAATTCGTTTAGGTGCATTACCAGAATAACTCCATAAGGATTGTGAATTTGTGGTAGATGTGTCTTCATTTATTACTTTTGCTATTCTCAGCATAACAAAACGATTCTTTGAATAGCAAAGATAATTTGGCAAAAATTCATCAAATAACAAATAATAAATTTGCTGATATTTATGCAAGTTTATTGTTAGTTAATTGCTTGTAATCTATTACTATTTTGGTGAATTATAGCTGTTGTTCTCCACCGCAAGTAGTAAGATAATTCCTAAAAACAGTCACATAAGATATATTTTTAGATTATTTATTGTTCCGTTGTCTGTCCAGAATCTTTGCTTTACCAAACAAAAACATATCTTCAGCGCTGTTTAGGAGTTGTGTGAAGTTAAACTGGTTGCAGTATATTTACTTGAGCAGGATTAGTTTTTGACATTAAGAAGTCAGATTATTCCCCTATTCTCTAATAATTTATAACGTTTTTTCTGAATATGCAAGATGAAGGCTATAAAATTTTAATCTGTCAATACTTCTCAAGGGTTAAATATCTTACCCTGCTGATAGATGAAACGGAACCTTTATGGCAATATAGCCAAAAACAATGAAGAGTACTGAGTCGAAATACCATTCATAAGATACAGAGAATATGCAAAGTACACAAGTACTGAGATTAGCAAAGTGATGTTGATTACTGTTCCCCCGAAGCAGCCTTAAACACTTGTTCAGCAGTTAGATTCAGCTCTGTTAAAGTTGGTGATTGAATTTGGTCATTACCACGAAACTGAGTAACTTGGTACTCACCTTCCACTAATCTGTAAACTGATATTGTCGGTTGTTTGGGATTGCCGATAAACCGTTTTCCACCAAGAGCAGCATAGTCAACAATCCAATATTCTGGAATTCCAATTTACTCATATTCAGCGAATTTGAGAAAGTAATCATCTCGCCAATTTGTACTCACAACCTCTACTACTAATGGAATTGATGCGGCTTGAGTAACTGTTGATGATTTTTTCCAAAGTGGTTCATTAATTAAGTTAGAGATATTCAATACCAGTACATCTGGAATATAACCAGATTTTTGATCGACAGATTTGATTAATGCTTGAGCAGGAATCGAATAAGCTAGATCAAATCTCCGAATTTCAAAATTAAGTTCTCTAATCAGAAATGCTCTGACTAACTCATGTTCCCCCGTCGGCTGCATTTCAACTATTACTCGTTTATGTAATTCATATCTGCCGTTTTCCGGTTTCCATTCGACAAAATCTTCAAAATTGATCGCTTCTACTAAATCTTGAACCATAACACTATTTCCTCAGATATTATTCATATTTGGATTAGCATCGATAAACTGCTAACTTCATATTACCTGTTTATGGAATTCTTTATAAGCTTGATTAATTGCTTGCATTGAGGCTTTTGCAATTGTAGAACTATTAACATCAGGATGATACAATCTTGCTAATCGGCGGTATGCAAGTTTAACAACATTGGGGCGATCGCTCTGATTTACGCCCAAGACTTCCCACCATTCCCCAGATAATCCAGAGTCGAGAGTAAATTGACTCCAAATCTTGATGCTTCCGCCATTACCGCCGCTTACCAGTGTCTTGCCATCAGGGCTAAAAGCAACGGGATTACATCCAGAAAGATTTTGTAGTAATTCCCCAGTGTAGAGGTTCCAAAGTTTGATCGTACCGTCTCTGCTGGCACTGGCGAGGATTTTTCCATCGGGGCTGATGGCAACAGACAAAACCGCAGTTGAGTGTCCAGTCAGAGTAGAGATTAATTCTCCAGTTTGGAGATTCCACAATTTAATTGTGGTGTCTGTGCTACCACTAATAAGAGTTTGACTGTTATGACTAATAACAACTGTATTCACCGCTCCCAAATGTTCAGTGAGAATATTGCGTTGTTCCCAAGTTTTGACATCCCAAAGTCTAATAGTTTTATCGGCGCTACCACTTGCAAGGATTTTACCATCGGGACTGATGGTAACAGATAAAACTGCGTCTGAGTGTCCATTCAATGTGCGTTTTACTGTTCCCGTGTAGCATCCCCAAATTCTAATCGTTTTATCAGCGCTACCACTAACAATAATTGCTCCATCAGGACTATATGCTACCGAGTTAACAAAGCCATTATGACTGTAGGGAGAATTTAAATAAAAGAATGTATGGAGAAATTTTTTAGTGTCTATCTGCCAACTGCTGATTTTGCGATCTACACTACCACTTGCAATCTGCTGTCCATCAGGGCTGATAGCAACAGATAAAACTGCTTCTGCTTGTCCAGAGAACGTGTACAGCCATTTTCCGGTTTTCAAATTCCACAAATTAACTTGTCTGTCATCACTGCCACTAACTAAGGTAATACCATCAGGACTGATTGCGATCGCATTAACTGCCGCTAAGTGACTCTTGAGTGTGCGTACACATCTCCAGGTGTCAGGTAGCTGAGTTGTCAGAGATATTTTTTCTGGTTCAATATGGGGAGTAGAAGCTTTAGGCGTAACAAATTCTGATTTTTTCTTTAATTCAGTCTTAAGCGCTTGTAACTCATCTTCGATTTCCAAACCAGCAAATTTTTGGTTGAGATCGTCACCAGATAAAAATGCTTCTAATTCCATCACTGCTTCATAATAGTAGCCCATCTGCAAAACTTTTTCTTCCATCCGCTCAAAAAGCTGTGCTGGAGTTTCGCTAATTTCAGATTCATCTAGCAGTTTGGCAATACCATAGGCGGCGAGTCCGACTACTGAACCAATTCCCGCCATCGGTACTGCACCAATCCCAAATGCCAGCCCTACTTTCGGTGCGACTAAACCCATACCACCGACGACGCTATAAACACCAGCACCACCGACTGCACCAATTGCCATTGTAGCGAAGGCAGCTGCATCTTTTTCTGCTATGGCTTTAAGAGCGCCATAAGCAGCCGCACCAGCTACAGCGCCAGCACCAACTACAGGAGTTGCACCAATACCGACAGCGCCAAATCCACCTGCTAGCCCCATCCCGCCTACAGTTGCAGAAATACCAACGCCTGTTATGGTTCCACCTGCAATGAATGCCGCACCTGTTTTAGAGTTTTGTATCATTGCCTAATGTTTTCTTGAAATTTTCTAGAGTCATCAGATTTTGTCTGAGTAAAGTTACTGTTGCTTGCTGCTGTTGAAGCTGAGTTAAAAGAACAAGCACAATTTTATTTTGTATTTTTTTATTCACTACAGCTTGAAGAGCTAAATCATCATCATTGTTTTTCAAAGCGTCCTGAAGTTTTTCGTTCCAGCATTTAATTTATTTCTGGGCTTTTTCAAAATCTTTCTCAATACCTTCTTGATTAGCAACAGTGCTGTTGACAGCTTTTTTTGTCTCATGAATAGCCTTTGCTAAAAGTACTTTGCTATCTTTTTTAGATTTAGTTTGCTCTTGGGGTTTAGGTGGTAGCATTAATGCTTTAAGTTGCTCTAATTCATTATCAATCGATACATCAAGTTTTTATATTCAACCGATATATCAACATCTTTATATTCAAAACTGATGAATGTTGGTGAAACCTCACTGGTGTTAGTCTTACTGCGTAATACTTCCTTTTGTGCTTCTGAAATCTTTTGCTCCCAAGATTTCAAACTACTTTTAATTGCGTCTACTTGTGATTGTTGCTCTCCTACAAGTTTTTTTAGTCTACTAGCAATTGCTTGGTATCGTTCCTTTTGGAATTTTGCTTTACTAATTAAATCCTGATTACTTCCTTTCAAAGCAAGTTGATATTCTTGTTCCCATTTATCAGCTTCGGCTTGAGCTTTTGCATAGTCTCGTTGAGCAATTTCTTGGGCTACTCTGGAGTGGCTTGCTCCTTCACGTAACTTTCGTAGCGCATCCTGTGATGATTGATTTTGGTCGTAAAGTCCCATAGTTTATCTGAGTAGCCTTATTACCCAGAGCGTAGACTAATTAATACTGTTACGTCTTCGTAAAAATCACTTAAGCCTTGACTTTTGCTTTTAATGTTATCTCAGAAAAATCTCAGTACAATATTTCATTAATTCGTAGCGAAGCGAAATAAATTAGGCAAAGCTCTGCGTTACTTTGCCTCCCTCTGAGTTTAAAACATGGCGATTTTACGCACTCATTACCAAAGAATCGGAACTAATCTTGATGCGGTTATATTTGAATCACAGGTTAATAGTTGCACTTCATCACCTTTACTCCAAGCAAATTATAGCTTTCTCAACTAACGATCTCGACCGTGGTTGTATGCTTTGCATCCCGATCTTAAATTCGTATCTATTTGGATTAAGGCAGAAATTTATCTCTGTAACTGAGACTTTAGGTAGCGATCGCCAACCTTCATGTACACACTATATTCATTATGTCAAGCAAGCCTGCGCTTTTATTAATCAGCAAATAGGCAAACTTTAACCAAAACCCATAGGCAATCAGGGAATTATCAACAATCCTGATGAAATTTACCGAAAAGATGGAATAACATTTGTGTGTGCTTCAACAAATTGTGTATAAGAATTGAAAATCAAGATATGGCAACATCTAATATCCTCAAAGAACCACAGCTTTTGCGGCTGGGTAGCTTGTTTAGTGGACTGCGTGGCGATTTTACGGGAGGACTAACAGCAGCAGTGGTGGCATTGCCTTTAGCTTTAGCCTTTGCGGTGGCCAGTGGTGTGGAACCGAAGGCGGGACTTTACACCGCGATTGTGGCGGGAATTGTCGCCGCAATTTTTGGTGGTTCCTCAGTACAGATTACAGGACCAACAGGTGCAATGGCTGTAGTTTTGGTGGGAATTGTCGCCAAGTACGGCCTTGAGAAAGTTTGGATTGCTGGGGTGATGGCTGGGATTATCCAGATTGCCTTGGGGGTTGCCAAACTTGGACAGTTAGTAAAGTTTATTCCTTATCCGGTGACGGCAGGTTTTACTAATGGTATTGCCGTGATTATTTTTTGTGGTCAGTTAAATAATTTCTTTGGTTTAAAATTACCGCGTAGCGAACATTTTTTGCCGGGACTTTGGCAAAGTCTAACTCATGTAGAAGCTCTTAATTGGGCAGCAGTTGCCTTAGCTGTTGTGGTGATTGCCACCAATCTTTTGTGGCCGAGGATCAATACAACAATACCAGGTTCTTTAGTGGGACTGGTGTTAGCAACTGCGATCGCTTCTTCCTTGCATTTAAATGTACCAACAATTGGCACGATTCCTCAATCTTTACCGATGCCTCAAGGTATTCCCCACTGGAATGATTTTGGCTTGATTCGAGAACTAATTAACCCGGCTTTGGCTTTAGCTGCACTGGGGAGTATTGAATCTTTGCTATCGGCGGTAGTAGCTGATGGGATGACAGTCAGCGAGAAACATAATAGCGATCGCGAATTAATTGGTCAAGGTTTGGCTAATATGATTGTGCCATTTTTTGGTGGTATTCCTGCCACAGGTGCGATCGCTCGGACTGCTGTAAATGTCCGTTCTGGCGGCAAAACCCGACTATCTGGCGTAATTCACGGTGTTGCTTTAGCGATTATTGTTTTAACTTTAGCACCCTTAGCAGCACAGATTCCTTTAGCAGCACTGGCTGGGATTTTGATGGTGGTTAGCCTGCGAATGGTTGAGTGGGAAGCCATTGGTTTATTGATGCGTGCTACCTACTCCGACTTTGCTGTAATGATTCTCACCTGGCTAGTGACAATCTTGTTTGACTTAGTTCTCGCTGTCGAAGTGGGATTGATTGCAGCTGGAGCCTTGTTCATCAAACGGATGAGCGAATTGAGCCTAGCCAAAATACCTGAAACCGAAGTATTTCCCCCTGGTACGCCTCTGGAATTAGGTAAGGAAATTGCCGTTTATCGGGTAGATGGCCCCGTATTTTTTGGTGCTGCTGAACGGTTTGCTACTTTCCTCCGCGATGAACCGGAAGTAAAGTATTTAATTCTCCGGCTGCGGTTTGTACCAAATATGGACACAACTGGATTAGTAGCCTTAGAGGATATTTATCATGACTTGGAACGGCACAATTGCCGCTTAATTCTCACAGGTTTACAACCTGAAGTCCAACAACTACTAGAACGTACAGGATTGTTAAATACAATTGGGTTGTCAAATTGTTTTGAAACAACCACAGAGGCGATTTGCTCCATCTCTCCTCAGATTGCATGTTCTCAACCTGTAGCGGCTGATTTGAAAACAAAAGAATTGCTGGAATTAATTGACTGAAAATATTTTGACATTAAGAGAATGTTTGAAAAGTCACAAAATATCCTAGAAAGCCCTCTCGAAACCTCTTTACTTCTGAAAAAAGGCTTTGATGTTACCAAAAAAACTTTTTAAACATCCTCTCTATTTCTCCTCTCTCTGCGTTCTCTGTACTAATCGGCGGCAAGTCCCTTTGCATCTACATTAGACCTCTTGCAAAAGTTACTTTTGCAAGAGGCGGGAAAAGGGGTGCATGTTAAAGGGGAAAGGTTTTTTATTCCTTTTCCCTTTCCCCCTTACCCGAATGGCACGCTTGTAAAGCCGAAAGTCTTGTTTAACCTCGTTCCCAGTCTGAAGACTGGGAACGAGTTCCAAGAGGCTCCGCCTCTTCTTTCTTGACCAGAGGCAGAGCCTCGCAAAATGGGTTCCCAGCCTGGAGGCTGGGAACGAGGCAACACAAGACTTTGGATTTATCTTAGTGCTATTCCCCCCTTACCCTTTTCCCTACAAATGCCAAGAAGTCTATTTATTACGAATTACGAATTAATTAAAGCCTGTATTCATTGCTGAATCAGGCTTTTGATATTTTTTATTCAACTCGCACGGAGAACTTCAGTTCAATTACCGAATAGCAAATCCCTCTGGTCTGATTGCATCGCCCAAATCAACGCCCATTAGGTTCGCTCCCTGGATGTTTGCATTTGTCAGATTTGTATCTTCCAAGTCTGCGTTTTGTAGGTTAGCGGTTTGCAGGTTTGCTCCCAGTAGGTTGGCTTTCTCTAAGTCTGCATCAAATAGGTTTGCTCCCACTAGGTTTGCTCCCCAAAGGTTTACCTTGCCTAAATCTGCTCCTTGAAAGTTAGCCCCTTGTAAGTTTGTTTGCTGTAAGTTAGCCCTTTCTAAGTCTGCATTTTGTAAGTTAGCATTTTCCAAGTTTGCTGCTTGCAGGTTTGCATCCTTTAACATTGCCCCAGCGAGGTTACAGCCAACACATTCATTAGTTTGTAATAAATGTCTAAGGTTATCTGCTACTGACACTATTGGCGATACAACTGGTGATATTACTGGTGGTGTTACAGGCTCTATTGGTAATTGAAGCGGAGATATTACTGGTGGTGTTACAGGCTCTATTGGCGATTCAATTGGAGCTAGTTCAGATTCCGTAGGTATGGATGGTGTTAGTGTTTGCGCTCTAGCGCTGGGCTGGATAAGCAGAGTAAATCCCGCTACAATTACCAGAAACACTGCTTTTACGAGCCACTGAGTTAATTTTTTAGAGTTGGATTGATTCATTAGTTCCTTCACGATCTGATTCCTATTGGTGGACTTGCTTTTATAAGAGCCATCGATAATGTGCTTTATTTTCACTTTAGATAAGTTGATTGATAAGAGCAAATATTATTGTTATTCATATTGATAAATTCAAGTGATTAAAAAATCTATTTGGATGGGAACCGATCGCTGATTTGTTTGCTTACATCATCAAAAATTGCGATCGCCTGGAGCGTCCACTGGAGGGAGCGATCGCCTCATACCTAATTCCCAAGCATTGCCAGACTAGGTAAAAGTCGATATGTTTCACTTTTAATTAAGATAGACAGTCCTAAGTAAATTAAGATAAAGGGGAAAATTTTGCGACCGTAGCGAGTTAAAACGGGAGTCATCAGAGGATTACGAGTCAGGTTGTAAGAGAGCAAGCACCACACCCCAACACTGCAATAACAAACACACAGAATTACACCCAAACTTGGAAGATTGCTACTGGCAAACAACGGTACATAAATCCCAATGTTGTTTCCTCCATTGGCAATGGTGACAGCAGAAACACGGTAAGTTTGAGGATCGCGGATGGTTGCTAATAGTGATTTCTTCTGGCGTCCAGATTTTACCGGAGAGTTTAAGTCAACTGACACCGCTTGCACTGTCTCTTCTTGTTCTTCTCGACTGATGAGATGACTGATACCAATGGTGATGGGAAGTAAACCTAGTAAACCAATCCAGCTGCTAGGAATAATCAGACCGCCGAAGAAACCAGGGAGACTAGCACATACTAAGGTAGTAAATCCCAGGAATTCACCGAGAACAATATGCTTAGGACGAAAATTACGATTGACTTTCCCAAAAAAAGCTGTCAAATATAAGTTGTCGTCAAAGGTAGTTGCAAAAGCGACAGAGATTCCAATCAATAATGTACTAATTAGCCAAGCCATAATTGTTGCTCACAGTAATTCAATGCTGTTTTGTCTTAATCCTCTCTGCTTCTCGATCTGAGGGCAGGTTAGGAGATTTTGTGACTGTTTTTCTAACGACAACCGAGTGATATTCGTTATTTATCAGCCAATGACCCAATTTTTAGAGGCATTGCCTCCAATCAAATTGGTGATTTTTTTCTCAGCAAGGTACCTTGGGAGCTCATGAAGTCAATATTATGGCTTTCAGCCAAATAAGAGCAAATACTCTTGTTTTTTAAAATGATAAATAAAAGTGATTGACAAAATTACTAGATGTTTTCGGCTTTGTACCCATTGACACTTATGAGGGAAAAACGGAAAGAAAAAACCTTTAACCTTTTCCCGAAACTAAATTCTGAGTTCAAAATGCACAAAACGAGTAGTATTGAATACTGAGCTATTGTTTGAGAAACTTCTATGCAATCGCTCTTATTGAAGAGAAGCGTTGTCAGATGATAAAGGCTCGGATATCCTTGACGGCTAGCATTCAACATCGGTAATATGACTAATCGCCCTCTGACTTCAGTTTTGAGATGTTCAGTAATGTTGAATTTTTAACTTGTAATTATGCTAACCAGTGTTGACCGTTTATTATTTGTCCGGCGAGTCCCGATTTTTAAGGAATTGCGGGATGATTTTATTGTGCGGCTCACTTCAGTGATGAACGAATTGTCATTCCCAGCTAATTACACCATCTTTCGACAGGGAGAAGAAGGGCGATCGCTCTATATTGTCGTCTCCGGTCGAGTTAAAGTTCACATTGGGAATAAACAGTTGGCAGAGGTGGAACAGGGAAAATATTTTGGTGAGATGGCAGTATTCGATACTCAACCTCGATCTGCGACTGCCACGACTTTGGAACCTTGTGAATTTTTAGAACTGACGCAAGAGCAACTATATGATGCGATCGAAGAAACTCCCGAAATTGCGGTGAATATCATTCGTGAGTTATCCCGTTTGATTCGCAGATTGAACGACGATATGAATGTAAGCTCTTTGCGGAGTTAATAGGCAAATGTAGAGATGTAGCACTGCTACGTCTCTACAAGGCTTCTGAATAATCTAAAATGTGGTTCAAAATAAATGAAAACTGCTGTAAGTTTGATTATTAAACTCAGCACTGATCACTGCTTATTATTTAGGTTCACCCACACCCGGAGTTTCTTCTTTATCAACTTTAGGCACAAAATCAGGACGTTCTTTGCTTTCCCAACCTGCGGGGCGTTTCGAGTTGTACCAAGCTATTGAGCCAATGGTGACAGCAGCAACAAAACCAACGACATACACCAAGGTAAAAGCAACAGGAAAATGAGGGGCAGCATCTATAGCTGGTGCTGCTGTTTGCATAAATAATAAATTCATGAGTATATTCTCCACAGTCAGGTAACACTATTGAACACCCTATAAGATGAGCGTATCACCTAACATCCCTCTGTAGTTTAGTTTGAGCAACTTCATATTGCATAAAAAAGGCAGAGGGGAGGGGGAAGTCGCTGACATATATAGGTTTGTTGCACCTGTCAGCCTGCCCCACTGCCTATTTTTCAGCATTTATATCTTTGCCATGCAGACTCGACTATTTCAGCAATGATTTCTGTATATGTCATACCACCCAAACGTCCGATCATTGGTAAGTCTGAGCGGATATGATGTAGCCCTGGCAATGGGTTAACCTCCATAAACTGCAACACACCACTAGGATCGCAGCGTAGATCCACACGGGCAGCATCACGGCAACCAAGAGTATGGTAAGCATCCAGCGCTAGTTGCCTTGCCTGTGCTGCCAGTGGTTCGGGATCTATGAGCAAACGATAAGATACCCGTTCCAAATACTCATCTTTATTGAGGGTGGTGTAGGCGAAAGCTTCCACTTGACCTGTAAAAATTACTTCCATCACACCTACTACCCGTGAGTTGCTACCGTTGCCAATAATGCCTACTGTTACTTCTCTACCAGGAAGAAAGGTTTCCACGAGTATTGGTTGCCCAAAAAGTTCGTGTAACACTTGATAAGTATTGACTAGCTCCTCGCGTTCTTTGACAAGAGAACGCCCAGTTACCCCTTTAGAACTGCCTTCCGCCATAGGCTTAAGGAAAAGTGGCATTGGCAACGACACAGCTGCTGCCTCTGCGGTAGTATTCGCAACCTCAAAGGGAGCTGTCGGCAAACCGCGATCGCGCACTACTCTCTTAGTTAGTGCCTTGTCTAACGTCAGGGCGCAGGTAAGCGGATCGGAAAAGGTGTAAGCTTGAGCGAATAATTCGCAGATTGCCGGGACTTGAGCTTCGCGAGAACGACCCTTCAAACCCTCAGCAATATTGAAAACCAGATCCCAGCGATCGCCTTTTGCCAAACGTACAGCAAGTTCTCTACCATTACCGACACGTTCAACCTGATGACCTAACTGCAATAGTGCAGTTTCCAGCCCGATGATGGTTTCTTCATCGTCGAACTCCATCACCTCAGAGGCATTGAAACCAGCCTGTAGGTAATCTGCCTTCAGGTCATAACACAGACCAATAAATAACCCCATAGCCCGATAATTCCCAGTGAGAAAGCTTTCTCTGTTCGCTTTAACGTACAAATCAAATATCTTAATTAAAGAATTTCGATTACTAAATCCTTAATTAAGTGAAAATATCTCATCAACAACCTCAAACCATATAGGAGATTTATCATCAGGAGAACCATTGTAGTTAGCAGTAATTTCTTCTCCCACTTCTATATCTCGGTAGGCAATCAGATCCAACTCTCGGTCAGCGAATTTTTTCACATAATAAGCATTGGGATTGTAGGAATGGTTGATCAAGGAAGATAAACCTAGAGCGATCGCCGCAGCTTTATCTTCCCAATCGTAGTAATAGTTGCCCAAAATTGTTTTATCTAGGAATTCAACTTGTTCTGCGGGTATAACAACAACTGGCACTCTCTCAATGAGTTCTCCTTTCAAAAAGTGCTTCTGTGCGAAGACACCTCGACCTTTGAGGTTTGTATTACCAACAATCAACATTCCAACTAATCTCCTGCAATTACTTAGTTTTTTGGTTTGCCAAGAACTCAACAGAACCTATTCCAACTGACCTTTTTTAACGATCGCAAGCAACTTACAGGAGAATTCAGGAAGTAAAACAGGCTTTATACCTGGCTTTGAGACGAATGCTTGTGTACCTCACTTTCCTTGAAATCTGCTGTATATATAGGGTTAAACCTACTTTACTGGATCTACATAGGTGTACGTCTTACCTGCCCAATTTTGCACTGTAGCTGTACCATTCTCATAAGCAACTAGAGCTTCAGCTTGAATTGGGACTTTGCCACCGCCACCAGGGGCATCAATTACATAGGTTGGGACAGCGTAGCCAGTAGTATGACCGCGTAATTTAGAAATTAAATCAAGCCCAGTTTGCACGCTCGTTCGCAGATGTGCAGTCCCAACAACAGGGTCGCATTGATAAAGATAATAAGGTCGTACACGCAGCTTAAGAAGACCGTGAAACAGATTCTTCAGGGCTTTTTCAGAATCATTCACACCTTTTAACAGCACGGTTTGACTGCCTAGAGGAATGCCGCCATCAGCGAGGCGATCGCAAGCTTGTGCCACTTCTGGGGTAAGTTCCTGCACATGACAAAAGTGCAAAGATAGCCACACACGATGTTTACGTAGCAAGGCAACCAGTTCTGGTGTAATTCGCTGCGGTAAAAAACTCGGCACGCGGGAACCAATGCGGATAAATTCAATATGCTTAATGGCACGCAGCCGCCTCAGCAAATTGTCTAAAGGTTCATCAGCCATCAATAGAGGATCGCCACCGGAAATTAGCACATCACGGATCTCGGTGTGTTCCTCCAAGTAAGCAGCGATCGCATCCAACCGCCGCGTTACTGGGTACATCTCACCTTGGCTCACCAAACGAGAGCGGGTGCAGTAACGACAATAAGCAGCGCAGCTGTCTAGGGCAAGCAGCAACACTCGGTCAGGATAGCGGTGTACCAGTCCTGGTACTGGAGTGTCGCCATCCTCACCGCATGGATCTACCATGTCTGCTGGACTAACTATTAGTTCTTCTTGCCGTGGTATCACTTGTAACCGTAGCGGACAAAGGGGATCTTCTGGATCGAGTAGTGATGCAAAATATGGAGTTACGGCTACAGCAAACTTCTCTGGTGCAATTAAAAGTCCCTGTTCTTCGGTAGCACTAAGCCTGAATAACTTCTGAAAGTGTTCTAACTTAGTCAACCGATGCCGCATTTGCCAGCGCCAATCGTTCCAGTGTTCCTGGTTGTAAGTTTCTCCCAAAATCTGACAAATTTCTTCACACCGAGTATCAGTTACTAGAGGATCTAGAGTAATGTTTTTGATCATGATTAGACCGAAATTAAGCTGAGAATAATAAACCAATCACAGCCTAATAGAGTGCGGCGCAAATCCAGCTACCATCTCAATTAAGCAAGCAGACAAGTAAGGGCAATTCATGAATTTCCCCTGCTCAAGTCCCTTGTTAAAGGTAAGCAAATTTATCTCACAGTGTATTAGTATGTTTACTTAGATTTTTAGGTAAAACAAAAAAATTTACTTTCAAGTTTCTGACAAGTATGTTTCTATACCAAGTATATTTATACTGCGATCGTAGCGATCGCTCAATCTACAACTTGTGTAGATAATCCAGCCAGCTACGTTACATTTGATTACGTTGGGCGATCGCGATTGTGCCAAGAAGACAACTCGATTGAAGAAGAATTCAGAAGCAAAGCCAAGGACGCTCCGCTCCTGACTCCTGAATTCTGTTCGATAAATGATATACTCGGAATTCTGAACTGTATTGAAGTCTAGAATTGAAGCAACTGGTTAACTTTAATATTTAGTCATTTGGTATTTGCTTGAGTAAAGCTATCCACATATCAGATGGAGCGGAGTAATAATCAATTTCTTCAACTTGATATTGATAAGATTCACAACCTTCTCGTAAAATAATGCGATCGCAAGTTTTAACGCTTTTCCCTACTCCAGTCATGTAGCCGATTGTTCCTTCATTGAGGCGCTCAAATATGTAGTCGCCTCCACAAACTTGTTGTCTGTAATCATGGATTTTATTCTTTTGTTTGAATTCTGTTACTGGAGAGATAACTAGAGCTAATTTATTTAAAAAACTAGAACTTAAATTCATACCTGTTATGATTGAAGAGAAGGCACTTAAAAACATTTAAAATAGAACTTATAATTTATTTAAAAGCCATTCTTTTAAATTTACAGTACTATTAACCGCAGATTCAACTGTAAAATCACCTAACTGTTAGACAAGATTTGGTGAGATATAAGTTTTTTGCTTAACTATCTAGTATTAATTAATAAGCTTTTTATGTCTTGAAAATGTCATATATGTATATATTTTAATAAAAATATAATTTAGTTACTACTTGTCGTAGCTAGAGCTACATCTATCTGCTTCAGTAGTACTTCTAGGGTAGAAGAGTTATCTAAAATGACATCTGCATGAGCCACTTTTTCTTCGATGGATAATTGGCTGTTAATCCTGGCACGTGCCTGTTCTCTGTTTAAATGGTTTCGTTGTATCAATCTTTGTAGTTGTTGCTCTTGAGAACACCGCACTACCCAGATTTCTGTTATCAAATCAGTCATTCCAGCTTCAAATAATAGAGGCACTACTAACACCAGTATTTGTGACGAAGACTGGGCAATGGCTTTGAGGAAGCGATCGCGCACAGCAGGATGAATCAAATTGTCTATCCAGTTGCGTTCATCTTGACGATTAAAGATAATTTCGCCTAGCTTTTGGCGGTTGAGGCTGCCATCTGGTAGTAAAATTTGTTCGCCATAACGTTGAGCGATCGCACCCAAAATAGGCGAACCTAAAGATACTGCCTCTCTAGCATAAATATCTGCATCCAAAATCGGCAGATTATAAGTGCTAGCTAAATAATTGGTGACAGTGGTTTTGCCTGTGGCGATACCACCAGTTAAGCCGATTATGCGTTTTGTCATTAGTCATTAGTCATTTGTCATTTGTCATTTGTCATTCTCCTCTGCTCCCCTGCTCCCCTGCTCCCTCATCTAAGAATTTGTCGCCCATGCGATCAGTGCTTGGGTTAAACCATCTAAAGTGTATTCTTCGGCTTCCACATCCACACGTCCGAATAAATCATGGCAAGTTTTAGAGGTTTGGGGGCCGATAGAGGCAATACAAACTCCCTCTAATAATTGGCTAGGATCGGAGTTGTTGGCAAATATATTATTAGTAAGTTGACAGAAAAATTGTACAGTTTTAGAACTGGCAAAGGTGATTGCATCTACCTTGCGGTTTTGGAGAGCTAACTTTGCCGCAGGTGGAATACTACTAGGACAACAAGATTGATATGCCGCAACTTCTATCACCTTTGCTCCCTTGAGAGTTAATTCCTTAACTAAAACTTCTCTGCCGCCGCTTTCAACTCTGGGAAATAACACCTTTTTACCATCTAATCGATCTGGGAAATTTTCCACTAAAGAATCGGCAACAAAGTTGGGGGGAATAAAATCTACTTGCAGAGAGCGTTGTTTGAGACTTTGGGCTGTTTTCTCACCAACGACGGCAATTTTGACACCTGCTAAAGCACGGCTATCTTTACCTTGGGTAGTTAGCCTTTCAAAAAAGTAGTCTATGCCATTGGTAGAAGTAAGAATTAACCAGTCGAAGTCAGATAAATGAGCGATCGCATTATCCAAAGCTTCCCAACTGGAGGGGGGGCCGATTTCTAAGGTAGGCATTTCGATGACTGTTGCACCTGATGCAATGAGGCGATCGCTAAATTGACTCGATTGCCCAATTGAGCGTGTTACCAAGATCATTTTACCAGTAAGGGGAGATAGGGGGAAATTGCTTGACATAGCAGGGGGGCTAAAAGTTTTGCCTGTAGTAGAAACCTGACAATCTATTTTCTCAGGTTGTAAGTACTTGCGTAGCCCAACAACTTCGCCAATCACAATTACCGCCGGAGAAAGGGATAATCCGGCGGTTTGTTTTAGAATATTGCTCAGTTGCGCCGTCCAAATTTGTTGATCGTGAGTTCCTGCCCAACGGATGATGGCAATGGGTGTTAAGTGCGATCGCCCGTGTTTTACCAGTTGATCTATAATCTCTGCTAGATGTCGCCCTCCCATCAAAATTACCAGTGTCTCTAAGCGTGAGAGCGCCTCCCAGTCTAAAACCTCTGGTTCATGAGCTGTAAGCACTGCAAAAGTTCGGCTTAACACCGGATCTGTTAGAGGAATTCCTGCCAATAAAGGTGCAGCGAGGGCTGAGGAAATTCCTGGTACTAGTTCAAAATCACAACCGGATGCTTTCAACGCTTCTATTTCGGAAATGCAACGCCCAAAAATTAAAGGATCACCTGATTTGAGCCGTATAACTTGTTTTCCTTGCAGACAGTGTTTTACCAGTAACTTGTTAATCTGGGCTTGGCTTGTACTGGGTTTGCCACCGCGTTTCCCGACATCCAATTTCAGACAATCATCTGGTACGCACTGCAATAATTGAGCATCTATTAAAGCATCGTAGACTAGCACTTGAGCAGCAGCTAAAAGATTGTAAGCTTTTACTGTCAGGTATGCTGCATCTCCAGGCCCAGCACCTACGAGGTAGACTTTACCCCTTTCATTTGTCATTTGTCATTTGTCATTTGTCATTTGTTATTCTCGCCTGCTCCTCGGTCACTGAGCGTAGCCGAAGTGCTGCTCCTCTGCTCCTTATGCCCCATGCCCTACACCTTTATTCAATTCGTCTGGGTATTAATTTTTTGGATTAGCCGATCGACTTGCTCAACCATCTCCTTGTTTTTATCAGCTTGAAATAATTCTCTAGCTTTTTTGAGATTAACGATCGCTTCTTTTGACTGTTGTTGTCTTCCTAAAGTGATTCCCAAATTATAGTAAGTGAATGCATCGTTGGGGACGAGGCTAATGGCTTTTTTGTAATGTGCGATCGCTTCTTGAGGTTTACCTCGATCGTCCATCGCATTTCCCAAACCTGTGTAAGCTTGTGCGTGTTTGGGATCGAGACGAATTGCTTCGGTATAGCCAGCGATTGCTTCTGTGAGCTTGCCTTGAGCGTAAAAAGCACTTGCTAAATTATAGTGAGCGTCTGCATAGTTGGGAGCGAAGCTGATGGCTTTTTTGTAATGTGCGATCGCTTCTTCTAGTTTGCCTTGAGCGTACAGAGTATTTCCCAAGGCATTATAACCTGCTGGGTTTTTCGGAGCGAGGCGAATGGCTTCGGTATAGTTGGCGATTGCTTCTGCTGGCTTTGCTTGAGCGTACAAGGCGTTTCCTAAGTAATAGTAAGCGTCTGCATAGTTGGGATCGAAGCTAATAGATTTTTTATACTGAGTAACTGCTTCTGCTAGCTCACCTCGATCGTAGAGAGCATTTCCTAAACGGGTGTAAGTCGGTGCATAGTCTGGTTTGAGGCGAATAGCTGCTGTATATTCGGTAACTGCTTCTTTTAGCTTGCCTTGAGCGTAGAAAGCGTTTCCTAAGTTATAGTGAGCTTCAGCATACTTGGGTTCAAGGCTGATGGCTTTTTTGTATTGGGCGATCGCAGGTTCTAATTGATTCAGTCTTGCTAAAGTCAAACCGAGATTAAAATATGCTCTAGAGTCTTGAGGATCGAGACTAATGGCTTTATTGTATTGAGCGATCGCTTCTTGTGGTTTACCGCGATCGTCGAGAGTATTTCCCAAAGCAATATAAGCTTGTGCAAAATTGGGTTCTAGTTCAATTGCCTTCCGAAAAGCCGCCTCTGCTCCCTTTAAATCTCCCTGTTTATAGAGATTGTTTCCTTGCTCGAAGTTAGCAACTGCGTTTTTGTTCCGAATAACTGCGGACTGAGTATTTGGAATTTTTGCGAAAATAACGCCAATATTTTGACCAAAAGCAGTATTCCCATTACTCAAACACAAGCAGATAATAGCTGCTACCAGTAGATTCTTGTTTTTCAGCATTTTTCTTACCTTACCTGCTTGGTTTACATCTAATCTCAAGTTCGGTTAATTGCCATCATAAAAGTACCCCATCTCAGCCCTTCCTTACTTGCTATTTGGGGAGCAAAAGCGTAGCTTTGGCGGAGTTATAGCAGGAATTATAAGTGATTAAGCTAACTTGATACAAGTGTAATTTCATATAAAGAGACTTCTTGGCATTTGTCGGTAAAAGGGAAAGGGGGAAAGGGTAAAGGTTTTGTATTACCCTTTTCCCCACTATAAATAGTGCTTTATTAAAACTAAAAAGTCGCTTTTAAGTAATTGTTGACACCTTTGTTTCTATCAATTTAACAATGGCTGCAATTAATTTTTCTGGGTTAAGAGGTTTTGATAAATGCATCTGAAACCCAGCTTTTAGGGCTTTTTCGCGGTCATCGTTTCTTGCAAAGGCAGTCAAGACAATTGCTGGAATTCGTCCACCTTGTTCTGGTGTCCGAGTTCTCACTTCATGTATTAACATATAGCCATCCATATCGGGCATACTAATATCGCTTACCAACACATCTAGCTTGACCTCTGCTAAAGTTTGTAATGCTTCTTCAGCAGAAGATACTGCCATCACAAAAGCCCCATCTTGCTCTAATACAAAAGCAACAAAATCTCGTGAATCAGTATCATCATCGACAACTAAAACCCTGATGCCATTCAGAGGTAAGGAGTTAGAAGCTAAGAATGCAGGATAATTTTGTCCATCCATCAGCGTTGAACTTTCATCTGGCAGAAGCGGTAAGCTAACAGTAAATATTGCCCCTTGACCTTCACCGTGGCTATCTGCTTTGACAACGCCGCCATGTATTTCGATGATATTACGCACAATTGCTGATCCCAGTCCTAATCCACCAAAATTTCTCGTAGAGGTGCTATCTGCTTGGCGGAAGTAATCAAACACAAATGGCAAAAAGTCAGCGCTAATTCCCTTACCCGTATCGCTAACAATTATTTGAGCATAGCCATCAGTTTCCTGGAGTCGCACTTCTACCTTTCCGCCTCTGGGTGTAAATTTGATGGCGTTAGAAAGGAGATTCCAGACGACTTGCTGCAAACGAGTCGAGTCGCCCATGATTTGTCCCACACCCGGTTCAAATACTGTATTCACCTCAATCAACTTTGTTTCTGCTGCTAACTGCATTGTCTGTAGTGCCGACAATACCGTGGATTTGAGATTAATCTTCGTGATATTCAGCGTCAGTTTACCTTGTAAAATTCTGGAAATATCCAGCAAGTCCTCAATCAGTTGAACCTGTAAGGTAGCATTTCGCTCGATTGTCGCTAGGGCTTCAGATGTCTTTGTTTGGTCTAATCTGCGGGTTTGCAACAACTTTGACCAGCCGAGAATTGCGTTGAGTGGAGTGCGTAGTTCGTGAGAGAGGACGGCTAAAAATTCATCTTTAATTCGATTGGCTGTTTCTGCTTTTGCTCGTGCTACTTGTTCTAATTTCAGTAGGTGCGCTCGTTCTTCAAGTATTTGTTTTTGCTCGTGAATATCCGTACAGGTTCCAAACCACTTGACTACAAAACCTTGCTCATCTTTGAGTGGTAAACCTCGTGCTAGCTGCCAACGATAAGAGCCATCAGCAGCTCGTTTAAAGCGATATTCATTGTTATATATAGTGCTATTTTTGACAGCATCAGACCACACTTTATCAGCTCTTTGCACATCATCTGGATGCAATGCAGCCAACCAACCAGAACCCAAAGATTGTTCTAACGTTAGCCCAGTGTATTCACACCAATTTTGATTAAAATAATCGCATTCACCGTTAGGTTTAGTTGTCCAAACAAGTTGAGGAATTGCCTCAGCCAAGTAACGGTAGCGTTCTTCGCTTTGCCGGAGAATTTCTAAGATGCGTTGGCGTTCAAGAATTTCTTGTTGTAATTGTTCGTTAGTCTGAGTAATTTCATTGGTGCGAACAGCAACCATTTCTTCGAGATGATTCTGGTATTTTCGCAGTTCCTCTTCTACCCATAAGCGTTCGCTTATTTGGGTTTGAAGTTCTTGATTTGCTTGTTCTAATTGAGTAGGGCTAGGAAGTACCAATGCTTGAGGAACTAAAGGTACAAGCTCTAACGCGGTAATTACAGATATTGTGGCAGTTACTGCTTTGAGAAACCCCGACACCCAATAGGTTGGATGCCAAAGTGTCCAAATCTCCATTAAATGAGTAGTGCCGCAAGCTACGATAAATCCACTAAATAGTAGAAAAATCCAATCAAAGGGCAAATCTTGTCGCTTGCGGACAAAGTAGAAGAGTGTAGCTGGAATCGAGTAATAAGCTAGTGCAATGAATGCATCAGATAATATGTGTAACCAAACTAAATTCGTTTGCCATAGATAACAATGTCCATGTGGAATAAATGATTCTGATGTCAAAAAGTTAGTCCACATTTCTGATATTATATTTGACATAAAAACTGGATTGTTTAATTTATTAAAATTTACTACTAAATATCTACCTTTGCTTAATACTATTTTAGTAAGTAGGTAGACATAATTAAATATAAAATAAACTTCTATTTTGTAGTGAGTGATTTATCGCTCAGAGCAAGGATTCTCAGGACTAAAGTCCTTACTACAAACTTTAAATTTATTATGCCTAGATACTTACTCAAATATTAGCGATCCAGTGTGTCTAATTTCTGCACTGCTTAAGGTAAGGAGACTACAATATGTCTTTATAAAACCAAAAGGCTGTTAGTATCATCGCTGTTCGGCAAAAATCAATCATTTAAAATTACTAATATATTCTCTTCTAAAGCCTAAATGAATTAATTGTGGTTATGGAGCTTGAAGCGCATCCGATCGCAATTGTAACGGCTATGAAGAGAGCGGTCAAACTTGTGGAAATTGCAGACATAATTATGGTATACAACAGTGAATTACCAAATAAAAACCATTCTCACCATAATGATGGGAATGGCAAAAATTAGGAGACACAACAGTAAAACTTAATATCTGCAACTCTCATTAAAGTTAAGATTCGTTTGACTTAGCACTCATTTTATCTAACAGTTGAGTGATTTTTTTAGCTTTTTCAGGTTGGCGCTGTTTTTGTAATAAATCTTTAGCTTGTTGCAGGTTAGTTTTAGCTTCTTCTTCTCGCTCTTGCTGCATAAGGATATTCGCCAAACGCAAGTAAGCATCAGGATTTTTCGGACTGCGGCGAATTACTTCTTGAAATAATTCTGTTGCTTCTTCTACTTGTCCTTGTTGGTTTAAAACATCTCCCAAAAACAAGCGCACTACGTCATTTGTAGAATTGATGGAAATCACTTTGCGAAAGGCCGCTTCTGCACCTTGGTAATCTTTTGCTTGGGCAAGATTGATACCTTTTTGAAACAAGTCTGAGGTAATCAAAGTTTTCCAGGCGAAATAGCCAAGGATTGACAGACTCAGAACAACTACAACAGCAGCGATAATCGAACTAGTGGGAAAGGTTTCTAGCATTGTTTAAGCCAAAAGACAGGCGATAGGAAAAATCAGATATTCCATAAAAAAGAGTTTCCAGATAAATTGGTAGAATTGAGCGATCGCACTTTTATCTTGTAAGTCTACACTCAAACTCCGCAACCACAGCCAAGCCAACAGCCCCAAATGAGTAACTACCAGGAATATGGCGTTAACTGAGGCGACATTTAGCACCCCAACCAAAATTATTCCCAGATAGCAGGCAGTGATTACCCAAAGAGACAGATTGAACACAGCTTGGGGGCCGAGTTTGATGGTGAAAGTAGTAATATTGTAGAGGCGATCGCCTTCCATATCGGGGATATCTTTAAAGATGGCGATCGCAAAGGTAAACACCAAAATAAATAACGTCAGCACCCATACCACAGGCGGAATTGTTTGGCTTTGTTGCAACGCCCAACTGTAATGCAGATATAAACCTAAGTTAACAATTGTACCGCGCACCGAAAAAATACACAGCGCCGCCCAAATGGGAAACTGTTTTAAGCGAATTGGTGGTAAAGAATAAGCAGTACCAATGGCCAAACTAATTGCTACCATACCCAATAAAAACGGGCCAGTTAGCCACGCCACAACCAGCGCCAAAATTCCAGTAGAAGCGACAATTAATTGGCCAGTTTGCTGAGAAAACTCACCAGACGCTAAGGGTAAATGAGGCTTATTAATCTTGTCGATTTCTACATCTTCTAATTGATTCAGCCCGACAATATAAACATTGCCACACAGACAACTAATCCATGCACCAAAAACAGGGAATAGAGAATACGTAGAGACAAGATTCATTGCGTCTCTACTGATGGCAATGGCAATTAAATATAAACCCAAAACACTCAGACTTGTACCAATAATCGTATGAGGACGAGAGAATTTCCAGAAGGCGTATAACCACTGGAAATATGATTGAACAGGTTTGCCTGGTAAAGGGCTGTTTTGAGAACTTTGGCTCATGAGTAGCTTAAATACAGTATTCTGATTGGTTGTTAATCATTGTTACAGAATTTGGTCATTAGACTTCTTTCATGAATCAACAGCCCTCACCCTTCTCCTCCGTGCCCTCTGCTGTAGCTTGCGACAAGCCGCAGCGTCTACGTTATTCTAAACTTATAACTTCTTGCGCCAACTCATATCAAGAATGCGATTAATTTTATACAGTAAGCCCGGCTGTCATTTATGTGAAGGCTTGCAAGAAAAGCTAGAACAAATCCAAAATCTTAGTTTCGAGTTGGAAGTTAGGGATATTACGACTCGTGAAGATTGGTTTGCTGCGTATGAGTATGAGGTGCCGATGCTTTATTTATCGAACCGCCAAGGCGCCAAGGACGCAGAGGAAAAACCATTGCCGCGTCCTTCTCCTCGTGCTAACGTACAGCAATTGGAGCAAATGTTGCGTAAATATTTAGCCAATTAGAAAAAAATAATGCAGAATAAGCGCAAGATCAAGAATGTGACGAGGTTCACAAAATGAAATTGCGGGAATTACTAACGGCGGTAGACAGTGTTGAGCAATTGCCTAGTTATCCAACTTTAGAGGATGTGGAAGTTAGGGGTTTAAAGACGAATTCCCATGCTTGTCGTGTGGGAGATTTGTTTATTGGGATGCCAGGAACGCGGGTTGATGGTGGGGAATTTTGGCAAAGTGCGATCGCATCGGGGGCTGTAGCTGCGATCGTTTCTCCCGAAGCTGCACAAAAAAATCCTCCCACAAATCAGGCTGTGGTCATTAGTGCAAGCAACATCACTCAAGCTTGTGCGCAGATAGCCAGTGCTTTTTATGGTTATCCAGGGCGAAAACTCAAGTTGGTAGGCGTAACTGGTACAAATGGCAAAACTACAACTACTCATTTAATTGAATTTCTCCTCAACAAAGCTAATTTAGCTACAGCTTTGATGGGAACTCTCTACACTCGTTGGGCAGGTTTTGAGCAAACTGCTGCCCACACTACCCCCTTTGCAGTGGAACTGCAACAGCAGCTAGCAGAGGCACTAAAGGCTGGGAGTGAGTTCGGGGTGATGGAAGTCAGTTCTCACGCTTTGGCCCAAGGTAGAGTGTTGGGTTGTGAATTTGAGGTGGCGGTATTTAGTAATCTTACTCAAGACCATCTCGACTATCACAGCGATATGGAAGATTATTTTGCTGCCAAAGCGTTATTGTTTAGTCCTAATTATCTCAAGGGACGGGCAATAATTAATGCTGATGATGCTTACGGGAAGCGGTTAATTGCCTCGTTAGATTCCGAACGAGTTTGGAGTTACAGCGTCAACGACAACAGCGCTGATTTATGGATGAGCGATTTAAATTACCAGCCAAATGGTGTTAGTGGGACATTACATACACCAAAAGGTGATGTGGCTTTTCGATCGCCTCTAGTCGGACAATATAATTTAGAAAATCTTTTAGCAGCCGTAGGAGCAGTTTTGCACTTAGGGCTAGATTTGCAGTTAGTGGCAAATGTAATACCTGAGTTTCCCGGAGTTCCCGGACGGATGGAACGCGTACAAATTAGTAGTGAGCAAGATATTAGCGTGATTGTGGATTATGCCCACACGCCCGATAGCTTAGAAAATTTATTGAAAGCTGCGCGTCCGTTTATACCTGGAAAAGTGATTTGTGTATTTGGTTGTGGAGGCGATCGCGATCGCACCAAGCGCCCAAAAATGGGTAAAATCGCTGCTGAGTTAGCTGATGTGGCAGTGGTGACATCAGATAATCCTCGAACTGAAGACCCAGAAAGGATTTTGCAAGATATTTTGGCGGGAATAGCTGACACAGTGCAGCCAACAGTAATTTGCGATCGAGCGATCGCAATTCGTACCGCTATTTTACAAGCACAACCCGGTGATGGAGTATTGCTTGCTGGTAAAGGTCACGAAGATTACCAAATTCTCGGCACCGAAAAAATCCATTTTGACGACCGAGAACACGCCCGCGACGCTTTACACGAAAGACTTAACGTCCAAGCTTAATTTGGGCATTGGGCATTGGGCATTGGGAAAGAGGAGGCAGGAGGCAGGAGGCAGAAGTTGTTTAATTTTGAATTTTGAATTTTGAATTTTGAATTTTGAATTTTGAATTGATTTCTCCCCTGCCTCTTTACTCCCCCTCTAGGTAGAGCGACAGATACATACTCCCAAACCTTTGTTCTGTCTGGCTTTCTTAATTTTGAATTTTGAATTTTGAATTTTGAATTGGTATTAATGTTTCTTTCCGTGGTGATTTTGTAAAAAATGCACATATAAAGGTGAAAATCGAAGACAGAATTATTTCTTGCTTCATCCAAGTTGTGCTTGACTCATGAATATTTCTTTGGCTAAGGATCTGTCTGTTTATCAACTGGTTATGGGAGTGCAAGCGCCTCCGAAACCATTGTCGCTCAGTCCTGCTACTCTGCTATCACTGGTGAGAGCGCAAATTGACTTACTCATTGAGCAGCAAATTGCAGCGACTCTCTGGGTGAAGCTACCACCAGATAAAATTTGGCAATCAGAATTAGCGCGTTATCAATCCTCGGTAGGTGCGTCTAGTCTTATTTATAGTTGCCAGATTGATGAGAGTAGGAAAAAGGAAGCAGGGGGAGATCAGGGAGCAGGGGGAGACAAGGCAGAGGAAAAAGTAAATACCTCCTTGTCCCCCTCATCCTCCTTGTCCCCCTATCACATTCCTGTTCACCTACCACCAGATAGCCAAATGCGACGGGAAAACTTTCTGATGGTGTTATCGCCACAGTTTTGCAGTTTAATTTTGGCTCATCGACCACTTAAAAAACGTAAAAATAAGACATCGGGGAAGGTAAATACTAATAAAAACCAGCCGTTGCTGATTGTAACTACTGTTGAAGGGAGAGTAATTCAGCAAGTATTAAATAGTATCCAACAAGCGATTGCACCAGAATCATCTTCACTACCTGCTAGTTTTATTTGTCCAACCGTGCCCCAACCTGTACTGATGAATCAACTGTTGGCAAAACAACTCCTCCGACAAGATGAAATTAATCGTCAAATCATCACAGTACGCACTAATAAGTTGGAGCAGCAAAATCAAGAACTGCACAACAAAGAGCAACTCAAAGATGAATACCTGAAAAATGTCTGTCAAGAACTGCGTATACCTTTGACGCACATGAAAACGGCACTTTCGTTATTAAATTCCCCTAATCTGAAACCCCCGCAACGACAACGTTATTTACAGATGTTAAATACCCAGTGCGATCGGCAAAACTCCCTGATTACTGGTTTTTTGGAACTGGTGCAGCTAGAACAAAATTTGGACGGGACGACTTTGGAGTTGGTGCGTCTCTCAGATATAGTACCTGGAGTAGTTAGTACCTACCAACCTGTAGCCCAAGAAAAAGGAATTATGCTAGCCTACACCGTACCAACTGAACTTCCATCTGTTTGGTGCATGACTGGTAAGCTGAGACAAATTGTAATTAATCTGTTGCACAACAGTCTTAAGTTTACTCCTAATGGAGGTCAAGTATGGGTGCGTGCCCGTAATCAAGGCGATTATGTCCAATTAGAATTCCGCGACACAGGGATCGGTATTGCAGAAAACGAAATTCCCAAAATCTTCGATCGCTTTTATCGCGTGCGTACAACAGCAACCGAAGATTATGGTGGTGCTGGGTTAGGGTTAACGATAGTACAGCAATTGCTGCTGCGCTGTGGTGGATCTATTTTTGTAAAAAGTAAATTATCTGAAGGTTCTACCTTTACAGTGCAACTGGCAACTGCTGGTAATATCCCAAGAGCGATCGCAACAGAAAATGAGTTATGAGTTATGAGTTATAAGTGATGAGTTATGAATTTTTAACTCATCACTCACAACTTATAATTCCTACAGTTATTTTGCCTAACCTGGTGCAAACTCAGTAAACTTTCGCTTGTAAGGAGCATGAAAACCCAAAATAATATCTTGTTTTGGCACTCCAGCAGTTACTAACTCATTTGCTACTCCGGTCTCAGTTCCATCGCGCTGAATCCAAATTTTGCCGTCCTTAATATCAATATGGATGATGCAACCATAAACTCGCCTCAGTTCTTCCCATCCCAAATGAAGAACTTGATAATGGTCACGCTCTGTATCAAAAATTAACTGTACTTCTGTATCATCATTTGAGTGGTGAATTGAATGACGTTTCAGGATTGTCTGCACTAATTCACGGTAGTTTATTCTTTCCATAGCAAAACCTCTTCTTTAATGGGTTCAAAAATCAGAAGCTTCAGCCGATGTTCAGCGATTATTTCTTGAATAAATGGCCGAATAAAAAAGTCTTGATAAACATCTTCAGAGATAGCTAAGTATAAAATTCGTTCAGGGTACTTTTTCCGTAATGCTGAACGGTAGGTGAGCGTCTGACCTAAAGCGACATAAAAATCACTAATTTCCGATGCACCGATAAAAGATTTAATCTCAACTGCGATTTTTTGACCAGCTTTTTGAGTAGCTAAGATTCTTTCTGCCCCTAAGTCTACATAAAATTCAATTTCATCAACTTTAACTGATAGAGGGTCATGGGTAATAGTCTACCCATCCTTTTTTAAAGCTGAACAAACAGCAATATGAAAAATATCTTTAGCTGACATAATTTAATTATAAATATATTCACTGGCAGTTTTTGTTGGCAGCAACTATAAAAATTTTATTAAAGCAAATAGTTTACACTGGTAATTTTACCTGGATTGGGTTTTAAAATTAATCCGTTTACAGAATTAATCTTATTGATAAAAGACATAATGTTATTTGGATGAATCTTTTGGCAACACCTGTGTAAACTCTCCACTTTGTTTATTGCGAACTACTATAAATTCACTATTTGGCATTCGTAGCTCTACCGGAATTATTTCAGTTGGTAACTCCATTAGTAACCCACCATCTAACATTCCTGCACCGGGAAAGGCTATAACCGTGATTATGCCTGGTCTAAGACAACCAAGAACTCGAGCTGGTATTGTATCAAGCATTATATTATAACAATTAACAATTCGACATAAATATTACGACTTTTTATTTTTTTATTGATACTTATCTAGATTATTTACCAATACAGAAACGGCTAAAAATCCTCTCTAAAACTGATTCTGTTACTTCCTCTCCAGTAATTTCTCCTAAAGCTTGAATCGCACCTCGTAAGTCAATTGTCCAAAAATCAAGAGGTAACTGCTGGGTAATTGTCGCTTGCACCTGTTCCAAAGACATTTTAGCTTGAGTTAAGGCTGCCGCCTGCCTTTGGTTAATGGCTAAATCTATATCAGCAGCTTGCACTTTTCCAGATTGAACTATCTCCAAAATTGCTGCTTCTAAATTATCAATACCTTGATTTTGGGCTGCGGCTGTGACAATTTTGGATTTTGGATTTGAGATTTTAGATTGAAAAGTTGTTCTTTCACTTTCTTCTACTAAATCGATTTTGTTAATCACTATAATCACCGGACGGTGTTGTACCTTTTGGTAAATTTCTTCATCACCTTCTGTCCAACCTGCGGAAGCATCGATGGTAAGCAAGACTAAATCAGCTGCATTTGCAGCACGACGCGATCGCTCAACGCCAATTTTTTCCACTTGGTCTGTTGTTTCCCGAATCCCTGCTGTATCTAACACTTGTATGGGAATTCCGCCGACAACTAACTGAGATTCGACAACATCGCGGGTTGTACCAGGTAAATCAGTCACAATGGCGCGATCGCTCCGGCTCCAAGCGTTCAATAAACTCGACTTACCCACATTCGGACGCCCAACAATTGCCACTTTTAAACCAGTACGTAGCAACTCACCTCGATCTTTGGTTTGTAATAACCTAGTTATTTCTGCGGCAATTCGATCGATTGCTGATATTATTGCTTTATCATCCAACGGAGGTAAGTCTTCTTCAAAATCAATCCGAGCTTCAATTTCTGCCAAGATATCTAAACAGTTAGCGCGTAACTGCCGAATCGGATGAGCTAATTTTCCTTGTAAACCAGCTAAAGCACTTTGAGCAGCTTGGGGTGATTTAGCTCCCACTAAATCAGCAATACCTTCGGCTTGAGTTAAATCTAATCGTCCATTCAAAAAGGCGCGGAGAGTAAATTCTCCAGGTTGCGCTAGTCTAGCGCCATTTTCCAAACACAGTTGCAACACCTGCTGCACTGCGATAATTCCCCCGTGGCAATGGAATTCCACTACATCTTCACGGGTGTAAGAACGGGGTGCTTTCATCATCAACAACAAAGCTTCATCCACTATTTGTTGCGTCTGGGGATGGCGAATGTAACCGTAGAGAATCCGGTGACTTTCCCAAACTTGTCGCCCTGGTGTATGAAAGAGACTTCGGGCGATTGCCATTGCTAGAGAACCGGATACCCGCACAATCCCAACACTACCCTGTTGGGGGACAACAGCAGTGGCGATCGCGGCTATAGTTCCAGTAGTAGCAAACAGTTCTGACATGAGCGCCCTTTATAAAAGTGAGGAGTAAGGAGTTAGGAGTAAAAATCATAACTCATAACTCATAACTCATAACTCATAACTTTCTAAATAGTGAGTATTTAGACTAATGAGATACCAACTGGCAAGGTAAAATTTACCTGTAGGTCATGCCTGATAGTAAAGAGTTAACAGTGAAGAGTTAGAGATGAAAATCATGACTCACAACTTATAACTTATAACTTTTAGAGAGAGGAATGTACTGTGGAGCAAAAGATTAACTGCGCTGTAGCCTGTGTTAATGGGTGTGTTTTAGGGGATAAATGCCCCAATACCGAGTTTAAAGAATCAGCCACAAAATTTATTGAAGAGACTCCCTTAGAGAAAATGCTGGAGTTGGCACAAGAACGTCTGCGAAAAAAAATGGCGGAACCGCCAAAATGGGTTTTTCCTGAAGATCCATAGCATTCAGGGTAACAGGCACAAGCAAGACAGCGTGGAAGTTAAATGGTATCTGGATCTATATTTAATTCTCGCAGTTTTGCTGCCAAGCGATCGCTACGTTGTTTCTGGTGTTGTGCCACTTCTTCCGGTGTGGGAATCAGTTCTCCTTCACAAGTGTAAAAGCGTAATTTTTCTTAAACAACCGTTCTCTGAAACTTAGGCAAAATTAGGCATCGCCTAATACTTGCTGTTCAGTTCTTGTTTCATCGCCTCCCAGTAGCCTAAACTAACGTGAGTTCGACAGACCTCTCCCGGACAGCCTCCCTCTCCTAAAAGGCGCTACGGTGTACACACAAGTCTCTACGTTGTTCAATAATCTGGGTTTTACCCCACCCTAATCACTGCTTGAATTCAACAAACGACCGCCCGAATTCAATAAACGACCGCCCGAATTCAATAAACGACCGCCCGAATTCAATAAACGACCGCCCG
>NZ_JAVRCK010000056.1:0-55560 GCF_034530815.1 Nostoc sp. DedSLP03 | reverse complement strand
CGAGGCTGGTTGCGATTACAGGATATGTGTTGGGCTGCTGATTTTATCACCCAGTTAGTTTAAAAGATGTTGGTAATGACAAGGGCTAGAAGTCAGGGGTATTAAACCCTTTATTCATTTACTAGTTACACAGAATACTCAACTGAAATTTATAAAGTAGGAGTATAGAATTTATGGTTGAAATTGATGTGAATAAGTTAGCAAAGAACCAAATACAATTAGAGTCTCAAAACTTCAAACACCAAAAAATATTGGTTGTCGATGACCATCAAATGATTTTAACTGGAACCCTCGATGTACTGAAACGACAATATCCAGACACAGAATTTCTTCAGGTGAAAACTGCACGAGACGCTTTAGAAAAAATAGCTCAGATGCAAGTAAAACAGGAAGATAGAGAGCAGGAAAAAGCACCTTTGAATTTGATTGTGGTCGATTTATCGATTCCTGCGAGTGAGGGAATGAATGCGACTACTGATACTGGAATCAAACTGATCGAGCAACTACTCAAACAATATCCAGAGCAAAATTTTTTGGTACAAAGCAGTTATGTCAAAGCTTTAGTACGGATAAAACATGAAATCGACAATCATCAGGGGGGATTTGCGATCGCTAAAATTAAACCCAATTACCAATCAAAATAAACGGCGACCAAAATGCTGGACTTGCAAACACCGATTGCTCTCCAGTTAACTCGATCATCTTAATTTGTGCTTGACGTAAAGCTTCAAGTTTCGTCATCCTTGGCTTTTTCAAATTACGATAAAATTCCTCAACTAAAAGCGCTGTTGATTTATCCTGAACTGACCATAATGAAGCTACTGCACTTTTAACACCAAGTTGTAATGCAACTCCCGCTAAATCCAATGTAGCGCGATCGTCTCCCAGTGCTGTTTGACAGGCTGTGAGTACTAACAATTCTAATGCATTTGCTTGACCGCAAAGGTTACTTAAAGCAGCTTCGAGTTCGCTAATTGTGAGTTTACTGTTATTTCCCGTGGCAATAAATGTATCTTCAGGAATTGTGCCAAATTGTGCGTGACTGACTATATGAACGATAGGAAAAATGTTTTTACTACCTAGTTCTGTTTTAAGAGTTTTTGGAGCAAATTTTGTATCAATAAAAAATCTACTATTGGGAAAAAATTGTTTCACTGCTTCAATTTCCTTTTCGGCATAGTTTAATGCTTGAAACTATTGTTTATCTATAATTGCTGCTTTCGTTAAACCCAAAATTAGAGCTTGTTCTAAGGGGCGATCGCTCGATTTTGGTGCAGTCAAGCGGATACTAGGAGTAGTTACAATTGCGTATTGTTGGATTAAATATTCTTGTGCTTGAGTTCCCAAAATGAACAAGTAGAGGAAATGGGAACTAATAGTTCCCAAATTTTGCCCACAACTCGTTCGTTTGTAATTACGGATTCAAATGCTATAATCCCGAACTTATACCCACTTAGTTCCTTTTGGAATATGTCTTTCTGTATAGTTTTTTGGCTAACTCAGAAAAAAATGGGCGAACCGGGAGTAATAATTTGAACTATAGCAATTCTGAAACTATTGTTAAAGGTAATAATCCTCTAAAGTTGGCTCGTTCTGATACTGCATGGTTGGTATTATCAGGGACAATGGCTTTGTTTGCTGTCGGAACAGCAAACGGTATAGAGCAAGGAGCGCGTCGTTACTTATTCGATATCAATCCAGGGGATGTTATATTCGGAATTTCTGTAAATTTAGAAGGGAATTCTTACTCGCTGATTGCTATTGGTTACGAAGAAACTCAGTTGCAAGCAGTAGATCTAACAAACTGGGGACAATACAGCCTAAAGGGGAATGAAAGTTTATTTCCAATTCCCTCTAGCCTGCGTCAATGGAGCGATCGCTTAGTTGCAGTTTTTGACGATACTGATATAGTTTTGGATGGAATTAAGCCAGAAGAAATTAGTGGCACAGCTGCAACCTTAGAACGCTTGCAGCAATTTCACAGCGATCTTTGGCGCTGTTTGCACGAACTAGAACAGCAGGAAGAAAAAACCCGTTTTCAGCAGTTTAACGCCCGTTTGCAACTTAATCAACAAGCTAGCGAACGGGCGTTAGGGGAATTGACGAGTATTTTTCGCCCTCAAGAAGCAGAATTTCTGCAAGAAGGAACAGAATTATTAATTGCTGTGGGTGCGGTTGGTCGGACGTTGGGAATTGAAATTCGTCCGCCTGCTAGATCGGAAGATCCCAAGCGAATAAAAGATCCCCTAGAAGCGATCGCTCGCGCTTCGCGGATTCGCACAAGGCGGGTTATTTTAAGCGGTAAGTGGTGGGAGTCTGATAGCGGCCCGTTGTTAGCATACACCGCAGAAGGCGATTGTCCAGTGGCTTTATTACCTATAGGTAGCGATCGCTATGAAGTTTTCAGTCCTCACGAACGCCGTCGCATCGCTGTCAATATAGACACAGCCAGGTTAATTTCTCCAATTGCTTATATGCTTTATCGCCCGTTTCCCGAACGGGTACTAAAAACAGTAGATATTATTAAGTTTGCGTTGCGCGGACGCGAGCGAGAAATTTTGACCGTGCTAGTGTTAGGGGTTACTTCTGCTTTGCTAGGAATGCTTACCCCCCTAGCAACAGGGATTTTGATTGATAAAGCAATTCCGGATGCCAATCGGGGAATTTTATTACAAATTGGTTTGGGTTTATTAGCAGTTAGTTTTGGAAATGCAGTTTTTAATTTAGTTCAAAATATTGCCATCGCTCGAATTGAAACTGTACTAGAGGTGCAAAACCAAGCCGCAGTTTGGGATCGGTTATTAAAATTACGAGTATCTTTCTTTCGTAAATATTCGACTGGCGACTTGCAATCTCGCGTTTCGGCGATCGCCCAAATTCACAAACTTCTCAGCAGTAACATTATCGGCACAATATTTTCTAGCTTTTTTGCGCTGCTGAATTTGGGATTGTTATTTGTTTATAGCAGTCAATTAGCATTGGTAGCTTTAGCGATCGCCTTTATTAACTTGTTAGCCACAACAATTTCTAGCATTTTTTCTCGCAGAATTATTAAGCCAATGCAAGAGTTACAAGGCGAGATATTCGGGCTAACAGTAGAACTTCTCAACGGCGTATCTAAATTGCGGGTAGCGGCGGCAGAAGAACGGGCATTTGCTTACTGGTCAAAAGGATTTAGCCAGCAACTAAAATTCATGCTCAAAAGTACAGCGATCGCCGATACAGTAACAGTTATCAATCAGGTTCTACCAACTATTAGTTCGATGCTAATTTTTTCCTTGACTGTCGGGATTATCATGCATCAGTTAGGAGGAGGCGCAAAATTTTCGACTGGAACTTTTTTAGCATTTAATAGTGCTTTTGGGCTATTTATTGGCGGTGCAACTAAATTGAGCAATGCGATTGTTAGCGTGTTAGAAGTTGCCGTACTTTGGGAACGCGCTCAACCGATTTTAACAGAATTGCCAGAAGTGGATTTAGATAAAAGCGATCCTGGTCGATTAGAAGGCGGTGTCAAATTCGATCGCGTTAATTTTCGCTACCGAGAAGACGGCCCATTAACTTTAGATAAAGTATCAATTGAAGCCAAACCAGGAGAGTTTATTGCTTTAGTCGGGCCTTCTGGTAGCGGTAAATCTACAATCGTGCGTTTGCTATTGGGCTTTGAACAACCAGAAGACGGCACGATTTATTATGACGGTCAGGATCTATCGGGTTTGGATATTTCAGCGATCAGGCGGCAATTGGGAGTAGTGCTGCAAAACGGTCGCATTAATGGCGCCTCTATTTTTGAGAATATTTCTAGCGGTGCGTTAGTAACAATGGATGAAGCTTGGGAAGCAGCAAGAATGGCGGGTTTTGCTGCCGATATCGAACAAATGCCGATGGGAATGCACACAGTAATTTCTGAGGGTGGCTCGAATTTATCTGGAGGACAGCGCCAGCGTTTATTAATTGCTCGTTCTTTGGTATTAAAGCCGAGAATTTTGATTTTTGATGAGGCGACCAGTGCTTTAGATAATCGCACGCAAGCAATTGTCAGTCAAAGTTTAGAACAGTTAAAAGTAACTCGGATTGCGATCGCTCACCGCCTTAGTACGATTCGCAATGCCGATCGCATTTATGTAATTGCAGCAGGACAGGTAATGCAGCAAGGCACGTTTGATGAGTTAATGGCTAAACCTGGAATTTTTGCCGATTTGATGGCTAGGCAAGTTGCTTAATACTATTGCCAATTGTCGATTATGAAACTATCATTTCAGCTTAGACGAGGTATCTATAATTCAACAATTGGGATTTAAAAGGTATAAATATGGCTGCTATTCCCGTTTTGATCGTGGAAGAACATCACGAAGCATTTTGGATTTGGCATTATGCTATTAGCCAAAATATCATTCCCAAGTCAAAAAATATATTGCTGCATATCGACGAACATTCAGATATGGCAACACCTAGATTTACTCGCTCTCTCAGTTCTATAAATGGCAATCTTCAAGATATTTATGATTTTACATATCACGAATTAAATATTGCTAGTTTTATTGTTCCCGCAGTTTATCAGAGAGTATTTAATCAAGTTTTTTGGCTGCGCCCAAGACAAAAAGAGGTAATTTCTCAGTTTATGTCTGTTTACGCTTGCGATCCAGAAGAAACGATATTTCTAACCAAAAATGTCAAGAATATCGGGGCAGTTTTACTCGATCCTAAATATAAAACTGCTAAATATACTTGTTTAACAGTTAAAGATGAGTTTCCTGAAAATAAAACTGTGGTTTTGGATATCGATTTAGATTACTTTTCTTGTAATAACAGATATTATAATGATAAAGGCAGAATAGAAATTACTGAATCCCAATATCAAAGTTTTCAGAGAGATAATTATCAATTTTTGCGAATAACTTATGGTAGCTCAATTAGAGCCGAGATTGAAGACGGCAAATATTATCTATTGTTTAACGAATTTCCCGAAACAGAATTATTTCCCAATATCCTGAAACTTTCCGAAGATAAAATTTTGGAGAGAATTGACCAATTAATTGAGTTTTTAGTCCAGAAAAAAGTGCAGGCCAGCATGATTGATATTTGTCGATCGCGCATTAGTGGTTATACTCCTGCCGATCAATGCCAGTTTATTGAAGATAATTTATTAAAAAGATTGGGAGAATTGTACCATCTTAATTTTGTCAGTTTAGAGCAAATTAAACCCCAACCTTTAGATACCGGCGCAGCATTAAGCCAAATTTGATTAAAATATGCCATCAGAATTTTTAGTTTCATTGAGAAAAGACATTGCTGCGATCGCGCCACCGGAAGACAGTTCTATAATTCTTCAGTTGGAGGAGCGACGACTAACATTTAAGAATCCCAAACCTGGATTGAGAACAGCTTTAAAAACTCTAGCAACTGTTTCAACTTTACCCTCGCAACTCAAAAAGATTGTTTGTGAAAGTGACGGTTTTGAGGGATGGCAAAAATTTAATTTGTATCTCAAAAAGCTGGCAAAATTGGGATGGCTTTGCTATTCAATTGTAGTAAATGATGTGGCGATCGCTACTGCCATACCCATCAGCCCTGATTTGCAAATTTCCCCCGAACCAATATCAACCACAAGCAAGTATGTTCTCTCGCGCTTTGCTTATACTCACCAAATAGCAGGGGAAACTATATTAGAATCGCCTTTATCTTTTTGCCAAATTCGGCTCAATTGGCGAGGTGCAGCTTTAATTGCACTCCTGGGCATCCCTCAGAATATTTATGAACTTTCCTCGCAAATTCCAGGTATTTCTGTAGACATAGCCGAGCAATTTATCAGTTTGCTTTTCACCAGTCAAATGCTCTCAAAAGTAGATGAAAACGGCGTAATTGCTGAGAATGAAAACTTAATCCTGGCTCAATGGGAGTTTCACGATTTGTTGTTTCATACCCGCAGCCGTGCAGGGAGACACGCGAATTCTTTTGGTGCAACCTATCGTTTTGTCGGCGAAATTGAGCCGCTACCAGTCCTAAAACCTCTAATATCTAATGATTTAATCGACCTTTATAAACCTGACTTAACTGCTTTAGCAGAAACAGATATTCCCTTAACACAAGTTTTAGAAGCAAGAAAATCAATTCGTCAGTGGGGAGAGCAACCAATTACTGTAGAACAATTAGGAGAATTTCTTTATCGAACCGCCAGAGTTAAAAATATTATTAACCATGACTTGGCAGAACTTAGCCAACGTGCCTATCCTGGTGGTGGAGCAATTTATGAATTAGAAATTTATCCAGTTATTAATCGTTGTCAAAATTTAGCATCTGGTTTATATAATTATCAACCGCTATCGCACCAACTAAACCATCTTACTGATAAAAACGAACTGGTAGAAGCCTTATTACAAAGTGCTGCTAGTTCAATGGGAGTTGAAGAAATACCGCAAATTTTACTCATGATTTCGGCTCGCTTTCAACGCTTAACTTGGAAGTATCAATCTATGGCTTATGCACTTATTCTCAAGCACGTAGGCGTTTTATACCAAAATTTTTACTTAGTAGCAACAGCAATGAATTTAGCACCCTGCGCGATCGGGGCTGGAAATGCTGATTTATTTGCTAAAGCAGTAGGATGTGATTATTATGCTGAAAGTTCTGTAGGTGAATTTGTTCTCGGTAGCCGTCCCCTTAATTCTCAAACTTAGAAAAGTAAGGATTTTAGTACTAATAGAAAATGTCAAGCAATTTTTTTGATTAGCGGTTAATGCTTTCGTTCAACTAGGAGCAAAAAGTGGACTATGTAACGTTAATTCACCTTTATACCATTTCACAAAAAATTTGATGCAAATGTAGGTTGGGTTGAGGAACGAAACCCAACACTTCAAAGCCTTGTAGATGTTGGGTTTCACTGCGTTCAACCCAACCTACGCATTTATCTCATTATTTTCGTGAATTGGTATTAGATAATCGTTTCGTAAGTTTGAAACTAACCTAATTGGTGAAGACAGTACCTCAAGGACTCCCCGAACTAAAGGTAGGGGAAGTGTAAAATTAAGTCTAGTTAGATAAACATTGGTATTGGGTTAAGTTCTTCTTCTTTTAAAGGTGCTGATAACCAACCTAACTTAACTGGGATATCGTAAAGGCGACCTGGAGCAAACCTATTCCAAAAGTGGCGTAATCCAGGGACAATAACTTTGACTACGTTCAAGCCAATATCGGGGCGAGTTTGGTCTAGAACCAGCATTTCTAAACCTAATTTTTTGACGATCTCTGCACAGATTTCTATATCTTCGCGCAAATCGCACTTGCTACCCAAATAATTATAGTCTGCATAAACTTTAGCAGGAGTGCGATCGCCAGGTACTAGATAAGGCTGATTTTCGACAGTAGCATTAGCATACCAGTAGGCCATATCAGTGTTTTCAGGGGCAGACTCAATTTCATTATCTAAATCGAAAGGTAAACTTTGATTCACTTCTGTCATTGCCCGTAAAATAGCAATAGTCGGATCGAAATGCGTTCCAAATCCGATTAAAATATTTTCTTTTTCTCCCTGAGTGTGGCGAGAAATTGCAGCAAAGCTGGGAATATTTAAATCGCTGGTGATATCCAGCACCCACAATTGACGGTGTAATTTTGTTTGGTAATAATCTTGCAAGTTGAGCAAATAAGGTTCGTTGAAACTCGCTAAATCAACTTGCGGTCTTTTGACGCGGTTATACCACCACAGTGCCACGCTATCCCGTTCAACTAATTCCATAAACCCTTGCAGAATAGCTTCTTCGAGAGTATTACCTGCTGCATTCCCGTTGGAATCTCCAAGGCAGAATTTATGTCCTTCGGGTAGCGAATAATCAAAATAGCAGAAAGCGGTAGGTAAATATTTTTGCGTTTGGTTAGTCAGCGACCAAACTTGTGTCCATTCAATCTCTTGAGTTAAATCGTAAGGGTCAGGAACCTGTGCAAAACTTCCGTGCTGAGGGTTCCATTCGTGACGATTTTGATATTGTTTGTCGCTATATAAAAGACATTTATGAGGGTGAATGGCTGCATCTCCGAGTTGAGCAAAAGTAGCTTTGATGCGATATTCCTCACCTGTAAAAATTCCCGAATAGCGTTCTAGAGCTTCACAAAGTGCGCTAGCTTTAGATTGGCTATCTGTCTTGCCTTTACCCGCACTCATAGAAGAATCTAAACTCTTTCGCAGGCGCTCGTAATTATCGAGATTCTCAGCACTTTTGTAAGTTGCAATGTAAGTATGAATTATATTTTCTGCTGTATTTAGTTTCACCAATTCTTTAACAATACCCGTTACCCAACTAACTTGATTGCTGTATTTCTCTACAGTTTGTTCTGGTCTAACTGTACGGTGTCCCCCATCATCAGTAAAATTTTTAGGACGACTTTGCAACTCAATTGGCTGTAATTGTTGCTTTTGCCAAAACTCTGGATTGCCGCAAACAGAACATTGAGGACGTTTAATTAAAGTGTGGTTTTGAGTTGATAAAGTTTCTGTATCAAAAGTGATTATTTTACCTTCTAGCTGTGGGCTTTTTTGCAGTACGATCCATTTAGCAACTTCTTGAGCAGCAAGATTTAAACTTATTTGCCAGCTAGAAGGCAGTAAAGCAGTTGAAGTAATTAGAGAAGTATCGATACTTTTTTGCTGTTTAATAGAAGTTTCTACGGAGAAATTTCTTTGCAATCTATGAGCGAGACATTGCCAACAACCTGTTTGTCCTGGAATAAAAATTGGCCCAATCCACGAAAACATTCCTATAGGCTTAATTAGCAACCAAGGTTTTTGGGTTTGGCGATTAAATTCTGCTAATTCTGGTTGCAAATAATCGTCAGTTAAAACAACAGTAAAGTCTGCTTCATTACTGATATTAATATGCAGACTTTTTAAAGCTTCGATAAATGGTGCTGATTGAATATTGCCGAAAGTTTGCACGGCAACGCGAGTAGTTTGCAATCTGCTGAAAGCAGTTTCACTATCAACCCCTAAGTAACTCCAAAAAGCTTGAACAGCATCAGGAAGGCGATCGCTTGCTTCAGTAATGTAACCTTTATCAGCTAATTTAGTTAAGATGCGATCGATTTGTGCGCGGTTGGTTGTCCATTTCAGCCTATTCGTAATTTGCTCTACAGTGTAGTTGCCATCAAGCAAAGGTGCTAAGAGTACATAAAGATTACCTGTTAAAGCAAAGCTTTTGCACTCGCTTAATAGGTAAACTTTTTTAGGCTGGACAATTTCAACTCGAAATTCTGGTTTAAATCTAGGTTTATTAAGCATCGGGTTTTAATTAGGTATTTTAGAGGATGTTTGTGAAGTAGCTTCATTAGACTTCTTGCAGAAGTCGGTAAAAGGGGAAGGTGGGGCCCCCTCTGGGGATAAGGGGCGGGGGAAAGGGGGAAAGGTATGTTATTTTCGCTTTCCCCTTTAACATGAGTCCCTTTTCCCACCTCTTGCAAAAAACACTTTTGCAAGAGGTCTATTAGATCGATATCCACTCTATCCCCACTTCAAGAAGGGGTAATATTCTTCTTAAATTCCGCCTTGATAAGGGGATGCAAGGGAAGCGAGAAACTTTTGATATATACAAAACTAGCTTTTAAAACATCCTCAACAGTTTATTGAGCCGCCACAGAAAAACAGGAATTTTGTCCTATTTTTATCCCTCCCGCCACGCGTTCCAATATGGCGATGCTTCGGCTATGCAGCATAACAACAACCACAAGCAGATGACCTTTTCCCTCCGATTAATGAGTAATTTAATTAATATCAGAAAGAAGCAAAACAACAACCAGTACCAGATGACCTTCTCCCTCCCGCCACCTGTTCCAATACCTCATCATCAAGTTCCCCTTCTGCTTGAGCCATAACTTCTTGATACTTTTGGATAGCTTCGGCGGCGGTAAATTCATATCCATGCTTTGCCCCAAACAAGACAAAGGCATTAGCTGCTTCTTCAATCTCCTCTTTGCCTTCTAAGACGGTAGTTGTTTCTTGTTGCAAACCGGCATCGCTATTGATTTTGTCTAAAAATTCTGTACAAGCTGCTAGACTCATTGGATCTCTCCCTCTAGAAAGATGATTTTTATTGCCACTTATTGTATCGGATTGATGACGTTTCGGCTATGTACTATAAACACCACCAGACGCCCTTTTCCCTCCCGCCACCTGTTCTAATACCTCATCATCAAGTTCCCCTTCTGCTTGAGCCATAACTTCTTGATACTTTTGGATAGCTTCGGCGGCGGTAAATTCATATCCATGCTTTGCCCCAAACAAGACAAAGGCATTAGCTGCTTCTTCAATCTCCTCTTTGCCTTCTAAGACGGTAGTTGTTTCTTGTTGCAAACCGGCATCGCTATTGATTTTGTCTAAAAATTCTGTACAAGCTGCTAAACTCACTATATCTCTCCCTTTATAAAGATGATTTTTATCGCTCATCATTATAAAAAGTTTTTTATTTTAGAGCCATTTCTAGGTTCGCGGTACAAGAATATTTACATAGGAACAAGTGAGATAAGCTTTGGCTTCAAAGGGTAGTCTGGGCTGATAGACCATTTTAATTTGACCGAAATTTCTCTCCATGACGTTGAGCAGTCGATTTTCTCGGAGTGCCGCAGCATTCTCTATTATCTGGAGGAAACTTGGTGGACTTGCTTTGATTTGCGTATAGCCCGGCCACTTTCGTAATGCCTCCCCTTTTTCTAGACTGCATAGCTGATGTCTCACTAAGATTTCTAAAAATTCCTGCCAAGGCGGAGCGTCTTTGGTAGTGCAGGTAGTAAAGTACTTTAACCCAATTCTCGGATATACTTGCTCGTCTACATCAAAAGTTAGTGTGAAAGGGCTAAAATTAGCAGGAGCGATCGCCATCATTTGAGCTAAACGGTCTGATTCGCCTTGCCAACCAATCTTTTCTAAATAGGGAATAGTTTGTTCTTTTGTAAATCCTGCTAACTGAAGTCTGGTAGTTTGCACGGGACGAGCAAACATCATGCCAACCATATTAATGTCAGTATTGGCAGGCATCAAATCGAAGCATTGTTCGAGTTTTCGCTCGACAGCAGGGGGTATATTTTCTTGTTTCACTAATCCCCAAACTTGAGTCAGAATTTCTTTAGCATTATCAAGTGCTTTCAGCGTTACCTGTTCAGTTATGTTGCCGCTTGTATCCTGAAATTCTTGAGTCAATTCTTTGTATAAGCCAAAAAAAAACTAGGAATAGGCGGGTATGTTAAAACGTCCTCAAGATCGAACTCTAGACCAGCTATTGAAATATCGTGTAATGGAGAAGTTGGATTTAACCACTGTTGATAGAAGTTTTGAATGCGTTGCCAAAGCGGGTGTTTAAAAATGTCTGTGCAAACAGGTAATTTCTGTTGCATATACGTAGAAAAATCTACTTGAGGATTATCATCCACTAAACGGCACTCTAAAATAAATTGAGAAAATGGCGGTAACTTAGGAACTAACTGTTCAATTTTTTGCCAAGCTTCTGAAGAAATTAGTTCTTCAGAGGTGTATTGTTTAAGTAAATCTAAATCGCTCTGTTGGCATGAATTCATATTAACAATTTCCTTCACTAGATTTTTTTGGTAAGGATTATTGGCGAGTAGGTGTGGCGAGTGTTATCAAGATAGAATTCAGAAGTCAGTCGTCAGAAGTCAGTATGAATTGGAGTCCGACTGGCGAATGAATAACTGGGTTTAAGATCCCCATCAAATCGTAGATTTGGTGCAAAACAATCAGTCGCGGATCGCCAATCCCCGACTGATAGCGCAGTGTTAGCGAGTCTTGCCTACGGCACGCCAAGGGCGAACGAGCGTCTTGATTCTGACTCCTGTTAGCGTAGCGGGGCGTAGCCCATTCTGACTTCTGAATTCTTCTTCAAAGTCCCTCATTTGCTCTTCGCCAGCGTATCCCGCCCGCTACCTGTGCCAATGCCGCCTCATCAAGTTCCCCTTCTCCCTCAGCAGTAATTTCTTGATACTTTTGGGTAGCTTCGGCGGCGGTAAATTCATATCCATGCTTTGATCCAAGCAATACAAAGGCGTTAGCTGCTTCTTCAATCTGCTCTTTATCTTCTAAGGCGGTAATTGCTTCTTGTTGCAAAGCAGCATCGCTATTGATTTTGTCTAAAAATTCCGTACAAGCTGCTAGACTCATTGTATCTCTCTCTCTAGAAAGGTGATTTTTATCGCTTTACATTATAGTTATATTTTTTATTTTTGTTTGAAGTATAAAAATATTTACACAATTTATATCATATCCGGTTAATTACTTACTAAACCCGAAGAACCCCACCCCGCCAAAGCTGTGCTTTATCTCCCTGCCCTTAATCCCCTCCCCGCTTGCGGGGAGGGGATTAAGGGGTGGGGTCTAATGAATCATAACTACTTACCCGAACATGATATTATTAATACTTTTTATTCAGCTTTAATTAATCGCGCATAAGCGCCATCAATATCTTTCATTTCTTCGTGAGTACCTCTTTGCACTACTTTCCCTCGTTCTAAAACAATAATCTCATCGCAATCCCGAATTGTACTCAAACGGTGAGCGATAATAATGCAAGTACAACCTCGTCGTCGAATGTAGCGATCGATAATTTTTTCTGTCTCTGCATCTAAAGCGCTGGTTGCTTCATCCATCACTAAAATTGCCGGATTATTAACCAAAGAACGGGCAATTTCTAAGCGTTGACGCTGACCTCCGCTTAAATTAGCACCTCCTTGCAATAATTTGCCATCTAAACCCCCAGGAATCGCCATTACCACATCTAAAATTGCGGCATCTTGACAGGCTTTTAGTAATTGGGAATTAGGAATTGTTTCATCCCACAGCGTCAAATTATCTCGTACTGTTCCGCTAAATAGAAAAATATCTTGTTCCACCATTGAGAGGGAATTAGCTAACACTGCACGGGGAATTTGTTGTCGAGGAATGCCATCAAATAAGATTTCGCCTTCCCAAAGTTCGTACAGTCCCGTAACAATTTTAGAAAGAGTAGATTTACCAGAACCGCTAGTACCTACAAATGCTACTCTTTGCCCTGGTTTCAGTTGACAGCTAAAGTTTTTAATTAATGGTTCTTCTATCCGACTGTAACCAAAGGTAATGTTTTGCAGTTCGACATATCCTTGCAAGCGACAACGATCTGAAAATTTAGCATATTCAATTTGAGTGCGATCGCGCTGTAATTCTGAGTTTAAATTTGGATCGATCGCGTTATCTAAAGCATCATCTAATCGCTTCAAATCGCCATCAATCGCTTGAATTGTACTGCCCAAACCGACTAAACTATTAACTGGTTGCTGCAATCTGGTCATTAAAGTTTGAAAAGCCACTAACATCCCAATACTGATATAGCCATCTATCACTCGCAAACCTCCTACAACTAGCAACAGCATGGAAGTTAAAGCTGTTAATAAAGGTGGTAAAGCTTCCAAAATTAAATCGGTTTGCAGCAATTCTTGTTGCGAGTTATTAGCTTTAGCATAATATCCTGCCCAGCGACTAAAGAAATCTGATTCTAATGCTGCTGATTTAATGGTTTCAATACTTTCTAAAGCCCCAATTTCTACGCCAGCAATTTTACCATAATCTACACTTAGGCGCATATTTGTATCAATTCGTTTTCGCGCTACCCATTGCAAAAACCCAATATTAATTGCTACTGCTACTAAACCGATCGCTGTTAGCATCCAATCGTAAGCTAACATCACCGCCCCATAAAAAACTAACATCACTGCATCTATAGTCGTTCGCGCTAACTGACCGGAAAGTATTTTCGCTACCTTATAATTAAGAGCGGCACGATTGCTAATTTCTCCCGCAAATCTCTGAGCATAAAAACCAATTGGCAAGCGGAGAACGTGCCATAAAAAATTTCCTGTCATGCTAATTGACAATCTAATTTGTAAATACCGCAGCTTTCGGGTTTGCAGAATTGTTAATATTGCTTGCAACAATACTGCAATTCCCATTCCTAACACCAAAGGCTTTAACCAATCAAAGCGATTTTCAATCAAGATATTATCAACGAAAACTTGGCTGAGGGAAGCAATAGCTAATTCGGGAATAACTAAAAAAAATCCAGCCAGAATGCAGAAAAAAAGTTCGTCAAACGAGCCTCGCAAGCGTTTATAAAGTGCATTAATAATACTTGGTTTTCTGCCGCCTTTTTTAAATTCTGCACCTGGGTCCATGAGTAAAACTACGCCTGTATAAGCTTCGTCAAACTCTTGCAGATTTACGCTGCGCGGCCCCGTAGCTGGATCGTTTAACCAAACCCGTTCTTGTCCGAAACCTTCTACCACTAAAAAGTGATTGAAGTTCCAGAAAACAATAAAAGGTGGTTTTAATTGTTGCAGTTGCTTAAGTCCTTTTTTAAAGCCTTTTGCTTGTAACCCGTAGTTTCTAGCTGCTTTTAAAACATTTGATGCTTTAGAACCATCGCGGGAAACGCCACAACTAACCCGCAGTTCTGCTAAAGGAACGATGCGACCATAATAAGCTAATACTATTCCCAAAGCTGCCGCCCCGCACTCTACTGCTTCCATCTGCAACAAAGTTGGCGTTTTAAAGCGAATATTTTGAAATTTGGAAACTTGAGAATTTGTGTTTTCTGGATCTGATTTTTTAAATCTTTTAAAGAAATTCATCGTTAATATATTTGATTAGCAAAATATAAATTATCAAGATAGAATTCAGGAGTCAGTCGTCAGAATTCAGTATGAATTGGAGTCCGACTGGCGAATGAATAACTGGGTTTAAGACCCCTACCAAATCGTAGATTTGGTGCAATACACTCAGTCGCGGATCTGAATCCCCGACTGATTAATTCTGACTCCTGAATTCTGAATTCTGAATTCTTCTTCATTTGATTCCACTAAATTCTCGTAAAATCGGCAGTACAAAAGTAATTGGCGCTCTTTCTTCAACTGTGACTCGAACTGAAGCTGTAGTTCCCGAAGTAATTTTTGAATTTGGTCCTTGAGAAGATGACCATTTATAACCAGTAACAGTGCTGCTATCGTTAGTAAGATTAGCAGTTGCTTCGATCGCGCCAGTTTCACCAATCAAACTTCTAACAACTTCTGAATTGCCAATTACCGAAACAGTTCCTTCTTGAGTTACTGGTAGTGGCGAAACGCGAGTAATCTTTCCCACAATTCCCCCAAATCGCTCTCTTTGGACTGTATCGGGAGTAATCAAAATCGACATTCCTGGCTGAATTTGTTTGCCGTCTTTAATCGTAAAATAAGCGATCGCCTTAGCTGACTCCTGAGTGCTACCTATACGCAATATTCCCAATCGAGTTCCAGGTTGAACCACTTGCCCCAATGTTGTATTTAACTCCAAAATACATCCAGCTTGGGGACTTAAGATTTGACTATTATCTTTTATTTGCTGTTCTAATCTACTAATCTCTCGGTTAACTGCGGCAATTTCTTTATCCCTTTGATTTGTAGTTTCTAAATTTTCTCGATCCAAGCGTTTACTTTTAACATTCAGTTCTCCTAACTGAATCTGAACGTCGCTCATAGAACGGATTTGTTCTAAATAAGTGCGCTCAACTTCGCTATTGCGAGCTTCTAGTTGTTTGAGTTGAACTTGAATATCAGCAAGGTTCTGACGTGTTTGCACGTACTCTTGTTCGGCTTGCAGCAACGAATCTTTTGATAATCCCCCCGCATCTGCTAAATTTTGTCGTTGCTTGAGCCTTGTTTGCATCACTGGTACTAAAGTTTGAGCATCTCGAAGACGCTGTTCTAAACTTTGACGCTGTTGAGCGATCGCGGTTAGTTCTTTATCTCTCAGTAGCGGTGCAACCGCACTAATATCTTGGAGACGTTGTTGCAAGTTGGTGCGATTGGCAGTAATGATATTTCTTTCTGTTTCTAGCTGTTGTTTGGATAAAACCAACGTATCTTGAGCTTGTCTTTGCAATTGAGCTAACTGTTGACGCGCTAGCTGTAACTGTTTTTGCAAGTCAGCCGGATAAATTGTTGCGAGGAGTTGGTTTTTCTTGACACATTGCCCGCTAGCAACATTTAAAGCTTGAATTTGTCCGGCGATAGATGACTGAAACTCAACTACCTGACGAGGTTGAATAAATATACCTCGACCGTCAACGGTAATGGGAATGCAACCAACTATGCTCCAGATTACGCCGCCAATTGCTAAACCGTTCAACGCCATCAACGCCAGCCAATCTTTCGGGCTAATTACTTGCATTAACCGATCTAAGCGTTCCGGTGAGGATAGACGTTCTAAAGATTCTTGGCGGAAAATGCTCTCTTTTTTATTATTTCGATTAAAAAGCATCTGTTTTGATCTAGTTAGCGGCGGAGTTGATTAATCATCCAGTCGAAACGAGTACCTGCGATCGCTTTGCAAACGGTGTTCGATATTGTGTTTGGGTATGGTTAGTAATTGGGCAGTTTCGGTAACTGTGACTGAGTATAAATCTGGGCGATCGTCTAGTAAGGAAGTTTCACCAATCAGTTCGCCAGCCGATATCTCCATTAATTGCTGCTTGCTGTCATCTGCTTGGGTAGAAGTGGCTGTAAGATTGCCACTTAAACAGAGATAGATGAAAGGAGAAAATTTACCTGCTTTTATTAAAACTGTCCCAGGTTGATGGGTTTCGGCTTGAGCCATTGACTCTATCCACTCGAAATCGGTTGCTTGTAAATTCCGAAAATTATCAAAGCTAGAGAATATCTGAGTCATATTGATTTGGGCTGTTAATTAAAAACTCGTTTAGAAACATAATTAATAAGGTTGTACGCTCAGATAAGGCTTAAACGCTATTAGTTTGAAAAATCATCTATAGCAACAAGTAATTATTTGTCAGTAAATAGTATTTTTGTACTATTAATTCAACTCATGTATGCGTTGCCACTTTTGTTGTGTAATTTGTATCGTTCGGTTGATGAATTACAATCAAAGTCTTCAAAACAGAGTCTTACTTTAAGCTTTCCCTAAGCAGCAGCTTTTCTAACACAAAAGCTTCCAAAACGAATCTTCGCGTCAGATTTCTCACCAACATCCCATCACTCCAATAGCCCACATCAGCAGGACTTTCGGTAATCACTCGTGAGAATAGATTGGGGAGGCGATGGACTATGCCCCATAAAAGCGATCGCAGCGAGCAAATGGGTTGGTAAGTTTCTGCGGCCTCCAAAAACAGGCGCTCGCTGGCGACTAACTGCCCAAAGATGGGTTGGTCACATTCCCTTAACTAATGATTTTCACATTGCCCTGTGCCCCAAAGTCAAGCTAGGTAATCTTCTGCGAATGCTGGAGTATGCCTATGATCTCAAAAGTTTTCGCTTTTTGTCAGGACTGGTTGATTGTCAAACACTCTTAGAATTTTATGAACGACTGGCTGATATTTTAGCCTTAGCCCGTCGCATTCTCAACCGAGGTCGCCAGGGTTTCTACCGTGCCTATATCGCCAAGACAGAACATTTACCTTATGTTCGGGGACGTAACTATAAAATTTGTAGATGATTACTGTGAATATTACAGAAAGTTATTTCCATAAGTCAGGAGTTATGAAGCGTTTAAATATCTGCATACAGAATACCATCGAAAAGTTGTACTTCATTCGTAAGGCTATTATTTACTAGAACGCCAAATAGGACAAATACAGTAAAAAAACTAAAGCTAAACATGACGATTGGGAAAAATCGTTGAACAGAAATCATATTTCGACTCCAATGATTGTTTTATAATTCTTGAACGCAAGCGATCGTACCATGCAAAATCTAGTAAATGTGCGTTTTGAAAACATGCGAACGCATTTAGCAATACTGATAAACAGTAATATCTCTAAATTACAGACTGGCTTGTTTGAATTGACATTTGTTTATTTCTGATTTGAGTAATTTAATTAGTAACTCAATTGCTTTTGCTTTACTCTATATTACAGTTATCGGCAAATAAATTCATGCACAATTTCTGCTTATTAATGTACATAAATTTACTACTTTAACTGCAATTTTATGCACATCAATATTTAATAGCGATAAATAGTTTGGCAAATTTTTTAAAATTTAAAATACTTAAAAAGGTTGATAACGCAATGAGAAATTAAATCCATTATCTTGCAGCGAGTCACCTTTATTATCGACTCCAAATAGTGGAATTCCATAGTCTGCGCGTAAATTTAAGCCTTGAAATGGTTGCCATCGCAAGCCTAAACCCAAGCTAGTAAGGGTTTGAGGACTAGGATTACTCATGCGATTATTCTACCCAGTACCAAAATCGAAAAATGGTACTAACTGTAGGATATTAGTGTTAGATGTCAGGGGAATACGAGCTTCAATAGAGGCAATTATCCCATTGTCGGTAACGACTTGATTCTGGTTATATCCGCGAACTGTTTCAACTCCGCCAATGCTAAATTTTTCTAAAGAAAGTAGAGAGTCACCAGTTAGTTGCGCGTCAATTTTTGCTACTATAATCGTGCGAGGAGATAATTTTTGCACCCATTGAAATTGCCCCAACCAAGTTAAAAATCGCCCGTCTGTGCCTGTATCATTTACTGTTGCGTCGAATGCACCTATACCTATATTAAATTGCGATCGCGCAGCTAAAACCCTATTTGCATCTCGCTGCAACCAATCTTGAGAAAACCGAATTGCTGTAACTTTCGATTCTCCTTCTTCGGGACCTTCAGAAAATGAGAAGGGGATATCATCAAGTAAGAATGTTTGACTGCGACGTAAATCAAATGCTAAACCAAGGGCAAATTCGCTATTGGGAGTACACTGTAACGGTTGACGAATATTAAATGAAAAAGTACGACTTTTGCTGCGAATATTTAAATCACGAAAGTCGTCTTCAATAATTTTACTATCGCTGTTGTTATAGCGGACACCAATTGTTCCATCTAAAGCGTTAAAAGGAACATTGTAGCTGAAATCGTAGAGGTTTAACCCTTTAGTAATTCCATATTCAGCGTAGAATTTATCACCAAAACCCAGTACGTTTTCATGTTCGATGAATACACTTCCTTGTTCAGAACCGATGCTGGAAGATTGGCTATTAGCAACTTCCATTCCAGCGTGAAATGCAGGTGCTTCCTTGAGTTGCAAGCGTAAAATATTGCGCCCAGGAGTACTTCCAGCTGTCAGTTCAGCTTTAACCTGTGCAATTAAAGGGTCAATTTGTAATAATTGCAATGCTTGTTCAAGTCGTTTCTGATTGAAGGGTATCTGCGTAGCGCGAGCAATTCGAGAACACACATATCCTTCTTGAAGCCTTTGCAGTCCGCTTACTTCTACAGCTTCCAATTCCCCTTCGACTATTTGGATTTTAACTATACCACTGTTAAGATTTTGGTTGTTAAGGAGAAATGCACCACTGGTGATGTAACCTTTTTTGATGTAGCGTTGGGTGATTTGCGATCGCAATTCTAATAACTGCTCGAACCGAATGTATTTATTTTCTAGCGATCGTTTTAATTTAGTGATTTCTTCTTTTAAAACAGTATTGCCGATAATTTGAATTTCTTTCACAAAAAAGCTTTCACCTGTGGGAATTATATCCAGTGGATTCTCAGTTGGATTTGGAAACAGAATAAGATTACTGGGAGATGGGGGAGTGTAAATTGGTGATGATGTCGATTGAGGAATTGTTTGTTCGACTTTACCAGGAGTATTAGGAGGAATAGTTACACCTGATGGAGGTGTAGATTGGGCAAATATTGGATGGGGATTATTAATGCATGAAAAAAATATTAAAACAATAGTTTTAACTCGGAGATATAAATTCATTTTTGGTTTTTGAATTACTTTTTTAATTTGAATGGTTATTTGGGGTTGACAAACACAATATCAGTGGTGAGGCTGATTAAGTATAAATTTTACTCTTGTTACTCGAACTTCACCAGTTTTTACCAGGACTTACGCAACTGGCATAAGCAATGGCGTGGCTTTTGGAAGTAGCACAATTGATACAAAACCTTAAAAAGCTTGCGGTATCGTCAAATTCGTAGACTAGACTAGAACCACAGGGTAACAATCAAAGGAAGATTATGATGAGCGATCGCGACTATACCTTAATCATTGATAAAAGCGGTAGTATGTCTACACCCGACCAAGTGGGTGGTAGAAGTAGATGGGAAATTGCTCAAGAGTCTACTCTTGCTTTGGCCAGAAAGGCCGAACAGTTTGACCCCGATGGCATCACCGTTTACGTGTTTTCTGGTAGATTTAAACGCTACGATGATGTCACCTCAGCCAAAGTCGCCCAGATATTTCTCGAAAATGACCCTGCTGGCACAACAAATTTAGCTGGTGTACTCCAGGATGCCCTCAATAACTACTTTCAACGCAAAGCGGCTGGTAAAACCAAGCCAAACGGAGAGACAATTTTAGTTATCACCGATGGTGAACCAGACGATCGCAAAGCTGTGTTTGAAGTCATTATTCATGCTACTCGCCAAATGGAACGTGATGAAGAATTAGGAATTTCGATTATTCAAGTAGGTTCAGATGCCCAAGCAACTAAATTCCTCAAGGCCTTGGATGACCAATTACAAAGTGTTGGCGCTAAATTTGATATTTGCGATACCGTCACTTTAGACGACTTAGAAGAAATGAGTCTTGTAGATGTATTGACGAACGCCATAACTGACTAATATAGCAGGATTCAGAATTCAGAATTCAGAATTCAGGAGTAAAACACGCTTTATACTTGGGTAACAGACCTCCCTTGTATACCTCAGCAACCCCTAAATATGCTGTATGTTTGGCGATCGCCCATAGTTCAGCAACTATTAATTCTTAATTGGAGAACCGAATCATGCTAGAAAATCGTGATTATACCTTGATTATTGACAAAAGCGGTAGTATGGCAACCCAAGATCAAAAGGGTGGTAGAACTAGATGGGTTGCAGCCCAAGAATCAACTTTAGCTTTAGCTAGTAAATGCGAGCAATTTGACCCAGATGGCATTACTATCTATGTATTTTCTGGCAAATTTAAGCGATACGAAAATGTCACATCCAGCAAGGTGTCACAAATTTTTCGAGAGAACGATCCCTCTGGTACAACTGACTTGGCAAGTGTATTAAAACATGCAACTGATGATTACCTTCAACGCAAAGCAGCCGGTCAAACCAAACCAAATGGTGAAACAATTTTAGTAGTTACTGATGGTGAGCCGGACGATCGCAAAGCAGTCATGAGGGTGATTATTGAAGCTTCTCGCCGCATCGATCGAGATGAAGAATTAGCTATTTCTTTTATTCAAGTTGGCACAGATCAACAAGCTACCCGCTTTCTCAAAGTCTTAGATGATGAACTCCAAAGTGCTGGTGCTAAGTTTGATATCTGTGACACCATTACTATGGAAGACATGGAAGATTTGAGTCTATCGGAAGTGCTACTCAATGCTATTAATGACTAGCTATACTATTTTTTAGGAATTGCAAAAATGGATTCCCTTGATAAGCTGTTAGCCCAACTCGAAACTGAATACAAAGAAGTACAACCACAACCGCAATCAAAATCAGCCACAGCCAAATCGTTTATTCCACCATTGCCGAAGTCGGCATCTTTCATGGATAAACTTTTAGCAGAAGTTCAGGCTGATTTTGCCCAAGAGGATGCTGCTATTGAATTAAAAAGACAGCAAGAACTAGAACAAGAAAGGATTCGACAAGAACAACTCAAAGCCAAACAACTAGAGGCTTTGAAAGTGCAAGCAAAAGAATGGTTAGCCAAAGTAGATCCACTTTCATCCGAAGGACTTTGGTTTGAAAGGTTTGCTGAAAGTTACCCTTCAAAATTAGAGGCAGCGATTGAATATTTAAAAAGCAATGAATAAACTTCAAATTTAAAATTTAAGACCCCATAGATAAATCTGCTCGCTAGAATTGAAAATTAGCAAATTTAATTGAAGTAAGCGCAAATAATTCTACCAATTTGAAAAACGAATCCGACAAATAGACCATTTGTAAAGACGCAATGAATCGCGTCTTTACCAAGGATATGTTGCAATCATTAATTGAATCGGTATTAGAAGATGTGTTGGGTGTATTACCGCATTAGCGTAACGCACCGAAAACCTCAAATAGTGAGTTACGAATGCCATAAACTACCATACATATCAAAGTTAAGTTAGCAATTATTGTTTATTCACTCACTATAATTAATATTAATGGTGATTTGTTCGAGCTAAATGTTGCACAGCCCATTCATGCATAGCATAGAGAATTGGTTGCAAAGTTTCTCCTAAAGGCGTCAGTGAATATTCTACCTTGGGTGGAATTTGGGGATAAACTTCTCGATGAATAATGCCGTCTTCCTCCATTTCTCTGAGTTGTTGGGTTAGCATCTTTTGCGTAACTCCAGGTAAAGCTCGTTGCAGTTCACCAAACCGTTTGACGCCAGTCATTAATTCTCTAATAATCAAAACCTTCCAGCGTCCGCCAATCACTTTTAGGGTAGTTTCTACTTCACAAGTCAGCCTGAGATGGTTTTCTGCTTCAGCTTTCATAGTTTTTTTGTAGGAATAACCAGAAGGAAGGTTTGCTTGGTAGTACCGTTAGTTATCTGATTATTACTTGTTTTATGTCTTTCATAATTAGTGTAGCAGCTGCGGGAATATGAAAAGTTTTCACAAGGCTAGACTTGTTCCTGCTTTACCTGTTGTTAAATAATTGCAAATTCAAGCAAAGAAGCTTCAAAAATCTCAGGTTATGCTAGAGAATATAGAAATCCCTGGCTAACGAAAGTTTCAGCCAGGGGTAGTCGATCGTTAAATACTCAGCATATCTATAATTACGTAGCTACCAACTCAGAATCAATTTCCGATGGCGCACTATCTTGGACTAGCGATCGCGTTTCGCCGTTACGCTCAAGGATACCGCCAACCATTGCCAACAAAGCATTCACCTTGCGGGTTCGCCACATATCTACGAGGTTTTGCACTTCAGTTGCAGACATCCGGCGCATCATCGCTTCGTAGAGATAAGCAGCGTGTCCCGTTTCATCTTGGGCAATACTTAGCATTCCTAATTTCAAGTTACGAGCGGTTGGCTCGTTGTCAGGTAATACTTTCGCCATTCGCGCAAAGTCTTTACTAGCATCTAACTCCAGAATGTATGTGCTAGCCATAAACGTATCCCAATCAATCACAGCAGGTTTGAGTTGTTCTTGAGGGTAGCCCTCATAGAATGCTGCAAAAAAGGGACTACGCTGTTGTGATTTTTTTGTAGATGTAGTTTCGGGTTGACGCTTGAAATCTATAACTTGTTTATTGAGCTGTTGTAAGGCGTGGGCAAAAATTTGACCATGCCTAGTTTCATCTGATGCATGTTTTGCTAGTTTTTCGGCTAACCATGTATCGCCTTCGGCTGCGGCGCGATCGCTAAGTGCAGATAGAAATGGCACAGAGCCAGATTCCGCCAACTGAAACCCTGCAAGGATATTGGGACGGGTTTTAGAATCACGAATTTGAGCAGCAGAGTAATAGGCAAAGACACCTGAACCAGCTAAATGCAGAACGTTAGTCAAGAAGTTCATCAAAAATTCTCGCTGACAATTGGAAGGTTACAATTCTTATACTAATCCGCATTTTCTATTCGTTACCGCCAAAGGTTCTTATCATTTTGAATTTTGAATTTTGAATTACCTGTGGCAGTATGTTAACGGTTAACAAATATATCTTTGCATTTTGTTAGTATCATCCCACAGAGATAATTTGGTAATTTTGGATGGAGAAATTAACTAAACCAGTGCGATTTTGGCTTTGTGCAACTATCATAATTTTGGGTTTATTCGGCTGCGATCGCTTGATCGGTACTTCTGGAGAACCAGTTGAACGAGTCAGTGATGGCGATACTTTAGTAGTAAAAGATGCCGATGGCAAAAATCTGACAGTGCGCTTTGCTTGTGTAGACGCGCCAGAAATAGCTCATACAAACAAAGAAAAGCAGAGTAAACGTATTAGCGATCGCAATCAATTTACTTGGGGTGTGAAAGCCCAAGAACGGGTGCAACAACTGGTGCAACAAGGAGGCTCGCGCGTGACTTTGAATATCACCGATAGCGATCGCTATGGACGCAAAATTGCCGAAGTCCGTTTAAAAAATGGTACTTTTGTGCAACAGGTATTGTTGCAAGAAGGTTTAGCAAAAGTCTATCGTCCCTATTTAAACAAGTGTCCTAGTAAAGATTTAGTTCAACAAGCCGAAGCTAAGGCTAAGGAGCAACGGCTTGGCGTTTGGAGCGATACTAAATTTATAAATCCTTGGGAATATCGCAGTCTATATAAGAAGTAAAACAGGAGTCAGAATTCACCAATTCACCAATTCTGAATTGGTGAAACTCTACCCATAAAGGGATAGAGTTTTAATAAGAAAAACTTTAGCAGTTTCTACTTGAATGCACTATTACATTTTTTAGCATTTGCTATTTGGGCAATAACTTAGCAACTTCCTCCCCTGCTCCCCTGCCTCCTCTACTCCTCTCCCCAAGTTTGCAGTTGCAAATAAACTAGTACCAGCGTCACTGCTAATAATACAGTCGCTCCTGCTGCTGCATAACCAAAATCAAATTGACCAAAAGCCTCTTGGTAAATGTAGTAAACCAGCAGATTAGTTGAATTTAGTGGCCCACCGCCAGTCATCACAAAAACTTGCTCAAAACTCCGCAATGTAAAAATTGCGGTAGTAATGACTGCAAATATTATAGTCGGGCGCAATCCGGGTAAAGTAATATACCAAAATTGTTGCCAAGCATTTGCTCCATCTAAGTCTGCTGCTTCATAACGACTGGGAGGAATTGCTTGCAACCCTGCTAAAAAAACTACCATATTGAAACCCAGTTGTTTCCAAATACTCATTAAAATAATTACTGGCATTGCCCAAAATGTGTCTCCTAGCCAAGGTATTTCTGAAATGCCAAAAAAATCTAAAAGTCCGTTAACTGGTCCTGATGTCTGAAACAGCCAGCGAAATCCCAAACCCGCTGCCACAATTGAAATAATTGAGGGTAAAAAATAAGTACTTCGCAGGATGCCCCGCAAGGGAATGGAGCGGTTTAATAGTATTGCCAATGCCAAGGAGATAACTAAACTAGGAATGATGGTGGCAACAGTAAAATAGAAGGTGTTACCCAAAACTTGCAAGAAGTCGGGGTTGAGTAGCAAGCGCCAATAGTTTTTTAAGCCTATCCAATAAATACCTTTTAAGGTGAAACTACCAGCAGTGAAACTGAGGTAGAACAAATAAGCGATCGGCCAAATTATAAAAACGCCCAGCAAAATTAATGCCGGTGCGAGAAAAATCCACGCGGCTACTGTATCATTATCCAACCACGACTTAGTATATATTTTTGACATCTATAATTAACCTTTTTAGCTGTTATGACTCTTTGCCTTGATTCTACCCTGAGCTTAATTTCTCCCAACATTAGCGATCGCTTGTGGTTTGCTCTTGGTTCCTGTATCGTTATCCAATCACGACTTAGTATATATTTTTGGCATCTATAATTTTCCCTCTTAGCTGTTTATGACCCTGTGCCCTGATTCTACCCTTAGCTTGGTTTCTCCCAGTATTAGCGATGTGTATCAACTATTCGCCCCTTTAAAACTGGGAATTATGGCTTCTGGGAATGGCAGCAATTTTGATGTAGTTGCCCAAGCTATCGAAGATGGACGACTAAATGCCCAAATTCAAGTTTTAATTTACAATAATCCCTCGGCCAAAGCAGCCATCAGAGCAGCTAATAGAGGTGTAGAAACCGTCTTATTAAATCACCGCAACTATCAAAATCGAGAAGAGTTTGATGAAAAAATTGTGCAGACATTGCGGCACTACGATGTAGAGTGGGTGATTTTGGCAGGGTGGATGCGACTATTAACGTCAGTTTTCATTGATGCCTTTCCTGAGAAGATTATCAATATCCATCCTAGTTTGTTACCTAGTTTCAAAGGAATTCATGCTGTAGAACAAGCCTTGGCATCTGGGGTAAAAATTACTGGTTGTACAGTGCATATAGCTTGCTTAGAAATGGATAGCGGCCCAATATTAATGCAAGCCGCAGTACCAGTACTGCCGGATGATACAGCAGAAACACTCCACGCCAGGATTCAAATTCAGGAACATCGAATTTTACCATTAGCGATCGCTCTAGCAGCTTCGTCAAAACTTACACTAAGCGTAACGTAAAAATACATATATCAATTAAGGGCGCACAGCTAGCTGCGCGCCCCTACTATTCCTCAGAGTTCACTTCAGCAGTTTGATACGCTTGTAGGAGCCTAGCATGATCGAGAGTAAATCCTACTTGCATCGCTATCTGACCAAATAAATCAATCTCAGATTGTTGCCAATCGCGGGGTTCAGAACACTGATGTGCAATTAACAAGCCAAATAGCTGCTCATCTTTAATAATTGGTGCTACTAAATTTGCTTTCACACCAAAAGATTCGAGCAGTTTAATGTGACAATCAGTCAAACTAGACTCATAAATGTTGTTGATTGCGACAACGCGACCAGATTGGTACTTTTCTACATAGCTTTCAGTAAAACAAGGGTCGTGAATTTTAGACCGCAAAACTTTGGGATAACCTGGAACCACTGATTCAGCAATAATAATTCCGAACCAATTAGCGTAAAAGCTATAAATCAAAACTCGGTCAGTACTAAGTGCTTTGCGAACCTCTTCCACAGTAGTTTTGATGATATCCTCTTCTTTGAGGGATTGGCGAATGCTGCGGATAATATCCACTAGTAACTGACTTCGCATCCTTTCTGCTTCGATTCTTTGCAGGAGTCTTGCATGGTCGAGAGCAAATCCGACTTGCATCGCTATCTGACCAAATAAATCAATTTCAGTTTGTTGCCAATCGCGGGGTTTGGAGCATTGATGTGCAATTAACAAGCCGAATAGTTGTTCATCTTTAATAATGGGGGCGACTAAATTTGCTTTGACAGCAAAGGATTCGAGCAGGTGAATGTGACAATCAGCTAAAGCAGCTTCATAAATGTTGTTGATTGCCAGAACGCGACCAGACTGATACTCTTCTACATAGCCTTGACCGAAACATGGGTCTTGGATTTCAGCTCGTAAAACTTTTGGGTAGGTGAGAACAACTGATTCAGCAATCACTGTTCCAGACCAATTACCATCAAAGCTATAAACCATCACTCGGTCAGCACTCAGAGCTTTGCGAACCTCTTCCACAGTGGTTTTGAGGACATCCTCTTCGTTGAGTGATTGGCGAATAATGCCGATAGTATCTGCTAACAACTGACTTTGCACACCCTCAGCCTCGATTCGTTGCAGGAGTCTTGCATGGTCGAGAGCAAACCCGACTTGCATCGCTATCTGAGCAAATAAATCAATCTCAGATTGTTGCCAATCACGGGGTCTGGAGCATTGATGTGCAATTAATAAGCCAAATAGCTGTTCATCTTTGAGAATTGGGGCGACCAAATTTGCTTTCACAGCAAAGGATTCGAGCAGGCTAATGTGACAATCAGCCAAACCTGCTTCATAAATGTTGTTTGTGGCTACAACGCGACCAGACTGATACTTTTCTACATAACCCTGACCGAAACAGATGTCTTGAATTTCAGACCGCAAAACTTTGGGATAACCTGGAACCACTGATTCGGCAATTATAATTCCAGACCAATTAGGGTAAAAGCTATAAACCAGTACTCGGTCAGTACTCAGAGCTTTGCGAACCTCTTCCACCGTCGTTTTGAGGACATCTTCTTCGTTGAGCGATTGGCGAATGCTGCGGGTAATTTCGATAAATACCTGAGCATTATCTGCCTTAGTATCTACTTTTTGTAGAAGGTTGGCGTAGTCAAGGGCAAATCCTACTTGCATGGCTATCTGAGAGAACAAATCAATCTCAGATTGTTGCCAAGAGCGAATTCTAGAACACTGATGTGCAATCAATAAACCGAATAGCTGTTTGCCTTTGAGAATCGGTGCGACTAAATTAGATTTGACAGCAAATTGCTCCAGCAACTCAATATCAGCATCACTGAGATCGCCTTGATGGATATTATCAATAGCATGGATGCTACCATTCTGATATTTGTCTATATACCCTGCCTCAAATCCAGGCTCGGAGACTGTAAACCCTAATATTTTTGGTAAACCAGGTGCTACTGATTCAGCGATAAAGGTTCCATTATAGTTGGAGTCGAAGCAAAAGATGGTGACGCGATCGATGCTTAAAGCTTTACGAATTTCTTCTGAAGTAGTTTTGAAAACATCTTCTTCATTGAATGATTCTCGCACCCAACGGGTAATTTTGATTAATATTTGGGAATAATCAGCTTCGGCTTCTTTCTCCTCTACCAAAACCGAAAGCAGGTCTGTGAATAAGGTAATGTTTCTCTCTAACATTACTAATTCATCTTGGCTTGCGATAAAGACTTGAGTAAACTCACTGTCTGGACGTAGCCTCTTTTTAATATTATTAGAAATTGCAGCAGCCTTGCTAACTCGACTCATAACTCGATTTGTGACAAAAACAGCGATCGCAGCTGTTACAATTGCTGTCACTCCCATACCAGTTAACAAGAGTGACAATTGTCTTTGTAGAGCTTCAGTTTCTGTTGATCTTTCTGTACTCTCTTGTCTGATTTGCGGAGTTTGTGTCTTAATTAAATTAATCCCATAGTTGTAAGTAGCTGTTCCAATTGCAACCACAGGAAGAACACTGATACTTAGTGCCCAAACTATTGCTTTAGTCTTTAAACTCAATTTTTGTTGCCAGAGTCTCTGTTGGCGATTTCGTCTTGCTTGGTTTTGAAAAAAAGACTGACTCATAAATGAAACCTGGATTGCTGCAAGTGAGAATCAAGTAAATAACCTCACCACCAAATTCTACATAAAACTTATAAAACAAGGACTGGCTTTCAGGAGTATTTTAAGGCACTAATGTTCTAGGTCATCTCCCATAATGCTTTTGTTTGCTTAGACCTCTTGCAAAAATATATTTTTGCACTCTTAGGGGAAAGGGTAAAGGTTAAAGGGAAAGGATTTTGAGTTTCTTTACCTTTTCCCCCGCCCCTTATCCCCTTCTTGGGACCCCACCTTCCCCTTTTCCCGGACAAATGCCAAGAAGTCTCTTGAAATTCAAAAAAATTGGGTCTGATTAACAGGTTTGTCAACAATCTTATAGCGATCGCTTGGTTGTAATGCCTTATTTTCTCATTAGGAGTTGTAGTTTGCTGACAACACAGCCAACCAATCTTTATTTTTTAATATCATGTCCGCCTAATTAATTATAATTCCCACATCTGTGCAAAAAGAAAGAAAACTCTTTCTCCCCTGCCCCCTGCCCCCTGCCCCCTGCCCCCTAGCCTCCATAGGCTAATCTGCAATCAACTCGACAGCATCTCGTCCATCAGAATTTTGTAAGTAAACTTTGACAATTTCTTCTTTAGCTGTAGGCAACTTCTTGCCAATAAAATCTGGGTGAATTGGCAATTCTCGATGGCCTCTGTCTACTAACACAGCTAAACGAATCACCTCTGGCCTACCGTAATCGTTGACTGCGTTCAAAGCTGCGCGAATCGTCCGTCCTTTAAAAATCACATCATCCACCAGTACAACCGTTTTCCCCGTAAGATCGAAAGGAATTTCGCTTTTCGTTGGAGTCCGCAATCCAATTTTGTCGAGGTCATCTCGATAAAATGTAATGTCCAAAGCACCCACTGACACTGCTACACCTTCGAGCGTCTCAATCTGACGCGCCAATAGTTCGGCTAATAACGCACCCCTGGTATAAATACCAAGAAGCACCAGTTGAGACAAATCACGCGTCCTTTCGACAATTTGAGAAGCAAGACGAGTCAAGGTACGACGGATTTCTTCGGATGAGAGAATTTCAACTACTTTGGCAGACATAGCGAGTGATAAGTTAGGAGTGATAAGTTAAGAGTTAGGAGTTTTTATTCTTAACTCCTAACTCCTAACTCCTAACTTTATATTTATCATTACCTATTTGGGAGCATTAAGAATATTGCGATCGCTATCCCTAACCATAGCAAATAACAATATCGAGTCAGCTGTAAAGCATTCTGAATAGAAGTTGCAGTAATGGCATAAAGAGCATCTCCTAGCAGTGGTTTGTATTTAGCTACCCCCCGATACCAATTTGTACCCCCCATCTGCACACCTAAAAATGCAGCATAGGCGCACTCACTCCAACCAGAATTGGGACTAGGATCGTTAATTGCATCCCGACGACAAATTTGCCAAATATGCATCGGTTTACCCGATAGCAGCGCCAGAGTCACAACTGTTAACCGACAAGGTAGCCAAGTCAAATAATCTTCTAACCGCGCACAGAACCATCCCAAATAAGTATAGGGTGCTTCCCGATAACCCACCATTGAATCAAGGGTACTGCTGGCTTTATATGCTAAAGCTAAAGGAGTTGGCCCCACAACTGGTATAAAGACACCAACAATTGCATAAAAAAGTGGAGCCATTACCCCATCTGTAGCATTTTCTGCAACCGTTTCTAAAACAGCTCGGTAAATTTCTGCTTGTGAGAGGTTTTGAGTATCTCGACCAACGTAATTACTTAAAATCTTCCGAGCCTTCTTTAAATCTCCGATTGTTAAAGGTTGTAAAACAGCCTCCGCTGCTACTCGCAAACTTCTGCCAGCAAAACAACTAGCCAAAAGAATGCTATTTATTGCAATTCCTAAGAGTGGATGAACCCATCTGGCAATTTGAATCATCAAAAAGCCAACAAGACCGCTACCAATTATCAAGATAATACCTAATACAATTCCAGCTAGGCGTTGTGTTAGAGAATTTTGACATAAGTGGAGAAAAAACTTGGTTAGGCGAGAAATTACCCACCCCATAATTTGCACTGGATGAGGCCAATCCCAAGGATCGCCAATTAAGTAATCTAAAAATGCTGCAATTATTAAGATATAGATATTATTAGTCATAAGTCACAAGTCTTGGGTTCAAAGTCAAGGGTCAATCTTTTGACTATTGACCAAAGCAACGGAAACGTCTTTGGCTTTGCTCTTGACTAAACTACAAAACTAGCTTCTTCTCCAAGAGAAGCTTGCCGACTGCGAGCATCGTAATAAAGGTCTGCCAGAGTAATACTGTATAAAGCTTCTTTGAGTTTTTGGTTGAGTCTCTGCCAGAGGCTAAACGTTACCCAATCTTCAGCTTGTGTTGGTGCTGGGGTGTGATGAGGTAAATGGCTAGTCTCGCCAACAGCTTCTAAAATTTCTCCTATAGATATTTGTGCAGGCTCTCTTGCCAATTGATATCCGCCGATGCTACCACGAATTGATTTCACTATTGACGCACGACGCATTTCTATTAGTAGTTTTTCGAGGTAAGGAGCTGGGATATCTTGGCGTTTTGCGATCGCTTTCACAGATGCAGGCCCATATCTTGGCTGTAAACTTAAATCTAGCAACGCCTTTACACTATAGTGTCCTCTGGTAGTTAATTTCATTTTGGCAAGTTTTGTTGTTTGTCCTTTGTCATTTGTCATTTGTCATTTGTTCTTTGTAAATAACCAATGACCAAGACTTCAACTTTTTGATGACGCGCTGTTCGCGTTCGCTCAGTACAAGTAACCAATGACCAATGACTAAGGATCAGTTTTACTTATCATTCTGTAACTCGGTTATCATCTTCAGCAAATAAATAACCTTTTGAGCTTTAGTTTAGAAAACTTAAAACTTCTATAGTCTAGCAGTAATTCACAAACTATATCTATATATATATAGTTATCAGCATTGCCAGCATTCTCTAAAATGAATTGTCTTGCCAATATTGGTAATGGCATAACAATTGTGCATCTGAGTGTAATATACTTGGCTAGGTTGAGATAAAAACTAAAGGATTATGTTCCTGTTAGCTCAACCTCAGCTAAAATAAAATCGATTCAAACACTTCAAACATTCATTTTCGACCTAAGTTGATGCCTAAACAGAAAAAAATTGAACCCTTACTCGGCGAAGAACTGCTCAAAAAAGTCAAAGAGCTAGAGAACGAGAGCAAAGAAGACAAAGCTAAGAAGTGCGGCTACTATACCGTTACCAAAAATGGTATAGAGCGCGTCAATATGATGAAGTTCTTAAATGCCCTAATTGATGCTGAAGGCATTCAGTTAGACAGTACACCCAGTGCTAATGGGCGTGGTGGACGTAGTGCCAGCTATAGAATTAGTGTGCAATCGAATGGTAACTTACTGATAGGTTCAGCTTATACAAAACAGATGAATCTTCAACCAGGAGATGAGTTTCTGATCACTTTAGGCAAAAAGCACATTCGTCTAAGACAGGTAGATCCAGAAGATCGTGAAGATGATGAAGCCATAGAAGCCACAGCTTAATAAATGGTCATTAGTCAATTCTCCTTTGTCATTTGTCTTTTGTCCTTTGTCCTTTGTGAAAAACAATGACTATAAACAGTCATTAGTCAAGTGTCATTTGTCCTTTGTGAAAAACAATGACCAATGACTAATGACTAATGACTAATGACTAATGACTATATCTGTAGTAGGTAAGATTGGTAAATAGTGGCGAAGTGCCTTACGCGTAACTGCTAAATTACAGGTTAATGCAATTTGCTCTTTTTCTAATAAACCCAAAATGCGATCGGGTTTGTCTCGTGCTACCACTGGTAATTGATGTAAACCTCGAAGACTCATCCGGTCTAAAGCCTCAGATAAAAGTTCATCTTGCCATGCATAGAGAATTTCAGTAGTACAAATGTCTATGAGGGTTTGACTAGATAAATTATCAGGAATTTCCGTTAGGGGATCTGTGTATGTTTGCCAAATAGCAAGGGCACGGTTAATATCTTCCAAAGAAAGTATACCAACTAATTGCTCTGCTTGATCGAATACTAAAGCACTACGAACGCGATCGCGGGTCATTTCCACAGCGGCATCTAATACTCCCAAAGTTGCAGGTAACTTTTTGGGACAAGGGTACATGGCATCTTCTACTAAAATTTGTTGCACAATTTCCGATTGTTCATCTTTCAATTCCGAAAGACCAATTTGTTGTAGATTAGAGTTAGAGTTAAAAGTTGGTTTAATCCTTTCTACTAGCCAAACACTTAAACCCACAGCTGCCATCAACGGTAAAACAATCCGATAGTCACGGGTTAATTCAAACAGCATTAAAATAGCCGTTAACGGCGCTCTCACACTAGCAGCTAATACTGCTGCCATTCCCACCATTGCGTAAGCTGGGGGAGCCGCCATTTGAGCGCAAATTGTCGGGAATGCTACAGCCAACATTTTGGCGTAAGCCGATCCAAAAGAAGCACCTAAAAACATTGCTGGTGCGAACAAACCACCAATGAAACCACTACCTGCACTAATTGCAGTCATCAATAATTTCACCACCAACAACACCACCAATAAGTAGAGTGGAAACTCCACATCTTGAAGCATTGCTTCTACGGTTTCATAACCGACACCCAGAATTTGCGGGAACTGCAAAGCAACAGCGCCAATAATTGCACCACCAATAATTGGATGAATCGGCTGAGGAATTCGTCCCAAAAAATCAAAACCTGGAACCTTCCCAGCAAAGCAAGCTTTTGCTCCCCGAATTGATTGAGTATAAGCCAGAGAAACTAGGCTGGCCCCTAAACCTAAGCCAAGGTAAAGAGGTAATTCCAAAGGACTGCGAACTTGGTAAACAGGTAAATCAAAAGCAGGTTGGGCCCCCAAACCAATTTGGGCAATTAATGCTGCTACCACCGCAGCTAAAAGCACCACACTGACAGCAGAAGTAGCGAAAGATGTCGCTCCCATCACTACTTCTAGAGCAAAAAATACGCCAGCGATGGGAGCATTAAATCCCGCCGCCAGCCCTGCCGCCGCGCCAGCACCCAACAGCAAACGTTGTCGTTCCTGAGATACATTTAGGATCACAGAGAACAACATCCCAAAATTTGCGCCAATTTCGACACTCGGCCCCTCTGGTCCCAAAGAAGCACCGCTCCCCAAAGTAACAGATGCAGCCAGCATTTTGCTAACTGGTCTTAGTGGTCGCCTAATCTCTGTTCCCTGAGAAGCGGCGATGAGAGATGAAAGTCCAGGGCCAAAGTCTTGAGTGCGCCAACGCATCAAGCCAACAATTAATCCGCCAAGGGTGGGAACGCAGGCTAAAGTCCATGCACCCCAGCCGCCAATTTGACCCATTAAATTTTCCAGCATCAGCTGGTGAACCAACTGGATTAAATAGTGAAAGGTGACTACACCCATACCAGTACCACCGCCAATGAGCATGGCTAAAAACAGCACAACTGTTTCTGGGGATGGTTGAAAACGATTAATTAGGTGAGCTAAACGAGCGGAAGGTGTAGGAAAGGCAGGTTGTTCCGTTACCTTCCTCAGTTGAGTGGGAGGCAAGAGAGTCATTGAGAGGCGGGGTAAATGTAAGAAAAAATTTAAATTTTTATCTGTTACTTATCATTGTGAGCCATTATTTAGCAACCGGACAAGTAGACTTTATTTGCTTAACTTACAAAGCTTTAACTAAAAATGTCATTGTGCAAAATTTGTGTGGGGAGAATGGTTAAATGAGAGACAATTATTATTTAAGGGTCAGCGATGCCTAAGTTGAGCGTAGCTGCGGCTAGTGGGGTGTGAACGAGCGCCAACACTATTTTTTCTAGAGACAACAAAGTTTTTTGGCTGGGTGGAAGTACCCGTAAACATTAACCATGAGTCATCCTTGTTTAAATCTAGCTATACTCGTGTTGCGACTATTGAGGCATCCTTGGTAGTAATAGAATGTATGTATGATTGATGCCTGATATCAGATCGTACTATTGATTGACCCCAATTCAATATAGCTATTGTTATAGAGCGAGTAAGTGGACTAGGCGGACGAGGTAAATGAATATACACACTTTTGATAATCATTATGTTACTTGCCCAATTTGCCAAAGAAATGCTACGCCTAAACCAGTTAAAACACGCATGGGTTTGTTTTGCTGTCCCTATTGCCAGGAAAGGCTAGTAGTTTGCCAAAGTGGTCATTATGTCCGCGATCCGTTTACTTGGAGACAATTGATGATGTCTTCGTCGCTACGTCGTCAAAGCCGACCTTTAGCGAGGATTCTCAGAGATTTTATCCTACTCAAGCGTCCGATGGTAGCCTTGGCTGTAGGTAGTGCGATTTTCTTTGGTGCGATCGCTCTGACCCAAGAAAAGACAAGTTACGATCGCCAAATTCTTCCCACAACAGAGAAAGTTAATGAACCAGGAAACAAATCCCAGTAAATCGATTACTTTGATTTTTGTAATATTATAACTAAATACTTCGAGCAAACCGTGTCTTCTTGCCCCAAATAAGACGCGGTTTTATATTATGTCCGCTTCCAGAGCGATCGCCCATTAAGTAAGTACTTTAGTACCCAAGATAACTATTTTCAGCACTAAAGTGCTAACTACAAACTATTGTTTATTTATGCTTATCTAATTATATCGATTTGAAAATCGGGACACTACAGCATTTAAAATTTAAGGCGTTGCTCCCATTGCGGGATGATTTCGCAAGTTATAAAATCTCCCCCCCTGCTCCCGAAACACCCCCTGCCTCCCCTGCCTGCCTAAATTTATCCCTCTGTTCTGCAACGCCAGATTTACTGTCCGGCAAGACTTGGGGTGAAAACATTGCCTGCAACGACTCATAGTAAGCGAGAAAAAAAGCAGCCTGTTCTGGTTGCAAACGAGAGCGAATTTCAGTACCGAGCAAGTAAATTAATTGCCGCACCAATTCCCAGCGCACCTTTAATCGAGGATATAACATCACACACAAGGGAAATAGCTCTTGTTGTATGGCACTAATGTTGTTCTCCAAAATACAGACCCATAGATATACCTGGAACATCTCTATATCACGGACACTGGAAATGTTAATGTTAGTATCGCTTAAGCGACCTGTATGGCATTGATAGTTGGGATACATCTGCATCACCCGTTCTGCAATCTTGGTCGCAATCTCGCTGCACAAGGGCAAAAGTTGCTGGACAGCTTGTAATCGTGGCGCGTCGTAAGCATATTCTGCTGCTGCCTGGTAAGCACGCTGGAGTGGCATATAGAGATGATCGTCAATCACTTTGAAGTAATCCCTCAGTGATGCTTGGTGCACTGGTGGTGTCAAGTTCAGTAGTATTTGTCCGTTGTAGTGAAATTGCATACTAATGAACCCAATTACTCTCGGATCGTCTGCTGTGTATTTCTGTCGAATTTTTCCCAAATCCCTAGCAATCCATGTAGAAAACTTTGCTGGGGAAATCTGTTCAGCATAGGCTGAGAGGGCAGTTTGATAAATCTGGTGGGTATCCTTTGCAACTTCCCACGGATCGATTAATTCAGGGTCAATTTGATGCCGAATTACCTCTTGAGACAAAAGCGCTTCTGTTCTTCCCCACGCTTGCAGACTTGTGGTTCGCAGTGCCTGCGTTAACGTTTTTGCAACCTCATTTGCAATTTCACTGACCTTGAGAACTTCGATGCGATTGTCCTGTTCGGCTAAATTTCGCAAATACTTCTTCGCCCACGCTTCTGAAAATGGTTGATTTGCTTCTTTCTCAATCCTTCTGGCTGGTTCTGGTAACGATGAAAGATTTTGCGGCACTATAAACACCCAATTGCTAAATTTAATGAATGAAATATTTCGTAATAAATATTTCAAGCATAGAGAAATCAATCTCGCCAGCAAAACCGCAGAATTACGCAGTTTATCATTTCTTCAAAGTAAATCGCAGGTTTTTTACACTTTTTGGAAGAACGCGATCCTGATAAAGGGACAAGCAGGGGAGCAGGGGAGAAATCAATTCAAAATTCAAAATTCAAAATTCAAAATTCAAATATTGTAGAACTTCTGCCTCCTGCCTCCTCTTTCCCAATGCCCAATGCCCCATACTTACAATCTATTGATATCTTTTGTGACTAATTTCCAACCTTCAGCTTGGTCAATTAGCTTCATCGACTCTAGTTGAAGATTTTTGAAATCAGATATATTAAGCAGGAAGTAGGGTTGGCCGTTGTAGTGCCAATAATATTCCAGTTCACCAACAGAAGCGGGAATGATGGTGCGATCGCTATAATAATCCAACGAAGGACGATGATAAGGAAAAGAAGTGTAAATCTTCCTTGTCGCTGGATTTGCTCGGACAATCATGGCGGCGACTGGTTTAACTGGATAGGCCTCAGATAATTCCCAAACCCAGTAGTTAGATTTCATTAACAGCAACAGCGAAATATAACTTCCCCAAAACAAAATCTTCAGAAATTGTCCGTCACCTCGTTCTGCCAATATGGCTGCTAAGGTCATAGTTAAAGCTACGGCGGCAAAAATCAGTTGTAAGTCTGTTTTTGGTGTTGTACCCGAACTGAAATAAATACTACCAGCAGAAGCAGCCACAGCAAGTATTGCCAAACCAGCAACCCAAGCACGGGGATAAGATGAGAGTAAAGGCGAATTTTCCGTATCTGATAACTGGATACCAAAAGCTAAAGCTAAACTAGGATAAATCGGGAATAGATACCAGGGAACTTTGGTAATCATGAAAGAAATTACCAGTAGATAAACCCCACTCCACGCCATTACTAGTTTTGCCCAGCTAAGGTTGCGATTTTCCCAGGTTAAGCGAACAGTTTGTGGTAAGAATAATAACCACGGCCATGTGTATTTGAGAAGTTCAATTACATAGTACCAAGGTGGTTCAGAATTCCCTTCTACAACTGAGCCAATTCGGCCTAGTGATGGGTTGGCAATACCAATTTGGGCGAAAGCATAACCATAGTGAATTAGTTGCGCACCATACCAACCAGCTACAGGTAGAATGCCAATTAAGATTGCGATCCAGAGATAGTAACAAGTGAGCAATCGTGGCGTATCCCAAAATAGAAATACAATTGCGATCGCACCGAGTAATACACCTAGCAGTCCTTGAGTTAAACAAATAAACCCAAAGCTGATGCCAACACCAAGACAATAACGTAAATCTCGGCGCGATCGCAACACGCACAACATCATCACCATCAAAAAACTTACCATCGCCCCATCCAGCATTGCCAGCCGCCCATGACGTACCACAGGTAGCATTGTTAGATAAATCAAGGCGCTATAAATAGCAGCCCAACGTTGGCGAAATATCTCTCGAGCAATGCAATACAGTAAAGGTACAGATGTTGCTGTTAAAATTGCTCCAGGTAGGCGCGTTGTCAACTCATTTTCGCCTCCTAGAGAATAAGCCCAAGCTATCAGCAAATGCATCAAAGGCGGCTTGTTGTGATATGGTTCGCCTCCTAACGTTGGGTAAAGCCAAGGCATTGAACCTGCTGGTGCGTGCCAAATTTCACGAGCAACCTGTGCCACAGTACCTTCATCCCAATCTCGCAGCGGCAATCCTCCCAGATTGATGCTAAACAGTAATACTGCTGCCAACAGCAATATTATTAGCCATACCCAATCAATCCATTTTCCAACCGTGCGATGCTGTCTTTCCAGATGACTCCAAATAAAGCTTCCTTCTTGCATATTCTCTGGTAATCATTTTACTTGCTGGTTTGATTACATAGAGACATCTAGCGAATCTCCAATGTTGCCACCCAGTAACAACGTATGTTTTTAACAATTGCTAGTTTCCAAGATTAACTCAATTTTTTCTAATTAGCCCCTATTTTTTGAAAAATTATATTGGTTGTTTAAATAACATTTAGACCAACAATTGATAAAAATAATACAAGTAATAAATATTTTTTTACATATTAGATAGTCCGTAAATAAACTTGTATGATATTTTGAAGGCAACGTTTAGTTTAAATTTTATTTACTTATTTTTGTCTGATTAATTCCATAAATTTTGTAGCTGATTGCTACAGTTATTAAATGATATACTGAATATTTTAAGGAATTGCCTATAAAATTTTTGAATAGTAGTTTTACGAAAAACATAATTATTCATTTTTAAAAAAATATCTTGTTTAATAAAAATATTTAAATAAAATTATTTGATTATTTTAATTTTAATTAAGCAATTATTGAATTTTGATATCTACGATCTACAATGTTTAAAGAGTTTTTGATAACAATAAATAGCTAAAACTTATTGGAGACTATCATGAATTTACCTGTAGTTGTAGATATTACTCTTGGTTTGGTTTTTATTTACTTGATTTTGAGCTTGCTAGCTTCGGAAATTCAAGAACTAATTGCCACATTATTACAATGGAGAGTTAAACATTTAAGAACTTCAATTGAATTACTTTTATCAGGTGGTAGTGAAAGTGAAAAATCAGATATTATTAATGCAATCCATCTAGTACAGAAACTTTATAACGATCCTTTAATTAATACTTTGAATCAACAAGCTAAGGGTAAATTAGAAAAGCATTTCCAGGAAATTACTAAAAAACCTGATAAAATAGTGCTAGAAAAACAAAGCGGCCCTTCCTATCTACCTTCTGAAACATTTGCAGTAACTTTATTAGATACCTTAAAAATTCCCCAGCTAATTAATTACGTTAAACATCCTAGTGAAGAAACAAAAACTAACTTACAGATGATATTAACTTCTTATAAAGAACTTAAAAAAGGTATTAATAATCCCAATAGTGCAAGTTACACAAAAATTCAAGAAATTTATGGAGAGATTGACCAGAAATTTATAGATTTTGTTAATAATGAGTTACCTGATGAAGTTCCTAATAATTTAATTAAGAGCCTTAGTGTAATTGCTCAACGTAGTAGGATAAAGATTGGCGATCTCAACGAAGAAGTAAATCAATTTAAAAATGAAGTAGAAACATGGTTCGATCGCTCGATGGATCGAGCAAGCGGTGTTTATAAACGAAATGCCAAAGGAGTTGCTATTTTAATTGGAATATTAGTCGCCTTTTTAACTAATACTGATACATTTCACTTGGTTAGAAGACTATCGGAAGATTCGGTTATCCGTTCTACTATTACTCAAAGTGCAAGTCAACGAATCGATTATATCAATGATGAAGCAGCTAGAAAAAATATTGAAAAACTATTAGGAAATTCTTCTATACCAATTGGATGGCAAAATATTAATCAACAGTTTGAGGTATTAGATACGACAAAATCAAATATAATTTACATCAGAATTTCACAGGTTTTTAAATTAATTTGCGGTTGGATAGTAAGTGGTTTTGCTATTGCTATGGGTGCGCCTTTTTGGTTTGATATCCTGAATAAAGTTATCAATGTGCGGAATGCAGGGCCAAAACCTGTTGCGTATACTAAGGATCAACCGTCTCAAAAATAGTGTTTCATTTAAATTTTAAATCAAAAAATAAAAATAACTTGGAGTTTTAATTCTTTATTCTGACAAACAATCTCAATTTGTCTAATAAATTCTCGAAAGTAAAATCTTCGTTCTGTTTCCGATAAATCTAACCAAAATTGTGGTATTGAAACAGCTTGAGCAACAGAACGCAAGTTAACTGGAGGGAGAATTGCCAACTTTGCTTCGAGTGCAGAAATTTCTGTGCGAAGTTTGTAAGCCCTTAACTTTGCTGTTTCGGCATCTAAAATTCCAGTTTCAATTAAAGCGGGTAACTGAGCAAGTATTTCTTGCTGACGAGCGATCGCTTGTCCTAAACTATTCTTGAATGCATCCAACTGGGGAAAATTCATTCCTGCTACCGCCAGAGGTAAATCACGGCAAACGGTTTCAATGGTATGTTCCAACACCTGTTGATAGGGAATAGCCTTACACTTGGGGCTTTGGGGACAGCTAGTAGAACGTAAATAAAGATACTCTTTATCTTGGTTGCGTTGGGTAACACGGGTAACTGTCAGATGTGACTGACACTCAGCACAGACAACCAACCCAGCCAGAGAACGCGGTGCGCTAGCAGTTCGGGATGGTAAACGGCTATTACGGCGCAAAAGTCGGTCAACTTGGGCTGCTTCTTCCTTAGAAATTATCGGAATATGGGTATTGGAGATAATTTCACCATTTTGGTAAGCTGTATTGCCGCGATAAACTGGATTAGTCAGCCAGCGTCTTCCTGTGGTGACAGAGATTTTCTTGCCGTATTTTTTCGCCAAGTAACGCACTGAACCCCGCAGAGAACCATAAAGTAAAAAGTGTTCAAAAAAATCTTTGACTACTGGTGATGTACTGCGGTCAATGGTATATTTTCCCTTACCTCTGCGATAGCCGTAGGGAACTTTGCCCGGTGGCGGTGCAACCTCAAGACGATTACGGGCGTGTCCTTGGCGGATGCGGCGGCTACGTTGCTGACGTTGGATTGCGTGTAGCAAATTCAGCAAGTCAGCGCCCAGAGGGTAATTTTCGGAAGTGTAGGGTTGTTCAGTGGCGATTACTGCGATTCCCATGACTTCAAGTTGATTGAGGCGATCGCTAATTTCCTCTACAGTATCTCCCAATTCTTCCAACCGACGAATCAGGAGATAATCTGCTGGTTCAGTTTGGCAATCTTTGAATAATTGTTGTAATTGCGATCGTTCAGAGGATTCTTGCTTGCCCAAATCTTCATAAACTCGATCCACCTCCCATCCCCAATCGGCTCGATCGGGAGAAGATTCTAATAGCGGATCGGTGTAAGAGTAGGCAATTATTTTCAAAGGTTTAGCGCAGCCTTACAAAGAAATAGTATCAGTTATAACTACTAGCTTGACGACAAAACATCAAGTTATACTGTCCGCCTAGTGCCATGAGTTCATCATGAGTGCCTACTTCGATAATTTGACCGTGTTCTAGTACTATTACTCGATCTGCTAGTTTTGCCAAAGCGAGGCGATGACTGACTACAACGGCTATTCTCCCCTTTGCTAGGTTACGTAAAATATTGTAAATCTCATGTTCTGTTTTCGGATCGAGGTTTGCTGTTGGTTCGTCAAGGATGACTAGTTCGGCTGGAGAGAGTCGCAGCAAAGCACGAGCGATCGCTAATCTTTGCCATTGTCCTCCTGATAGATCGATACCGCCTTCTAACTGTTTGCCTAAGAGAGTTTCCAAACCTCGATCGAAATTTGAAATTACTCTCGCCAAACCAGCCTCAGCAATCGCTTCCATAATTGCGTCGTCATCTTTTATTTTAAGTAAATCCCCAAAAGCAACATTCTCCCGCACGGTAGTTGGAAAACGAGCGTAATCTTGCATGACTACATCAATACGCGATCGCAAATCTTCTAATGGGAGCGATCGTAAATCCTGCCCATTCCAAATAATCGCACCTTGGCTAGGATCGTAGAGGCGACATAATAGCTTTGCTAATGTAGTCTTGCCAGCACCATTTTCACCCACCAGTACAATCATCTCGTTGGGGTGAATCGTCAAGTTGATGTTTTTTAGGATTGGTTGATTGCTATTGGGATAAGTAAAGGATAGATTTTTGATGTCAATACCTGTTTGCGATCGGCGATCGTTCCCATTTCTTTGAAAATGCCGATTGTTAGCAGCCGATTCTCTGACTTCTTCCCATACCTTTGTTACTGATTTTGATTGCAACTCTGCATGAGAACGGGACAAATGCGGCTCTAACTCCAAAAGTTGGAAAATCGGCGTAGTTGCCAGTGCAATATTATATAACTCTGACCCGCCAGACATCACATTATCCAAACTCCGCCGCACTTCCAAAATTACCCCAGTGTAAAGTGCCAAATCTCCTAATGTATGGGTTCCACCTAGCACTCCCTGGATTACGTATATGTACGGCAACGCCAAGCCGAACCCACTCAATAAAGACCAGCCAATAACCGCTGTTGTCCCCCGACGCCGGATTTGTTCCATTGCTCTAAAAATGGTACGGTAAAGTCCGTGCCAGCGTTGTAGTAGTAAGGGTTGCAAGCTAAACAAGCGTATTTCTTTGGCGTAAGTTTCCCCAGTTAAAACCGTTTTATATAAGTTCATTTCCCGAAGAACACTTGCTTGGGTTCTTTCTACTCCCCAAGCTTGCTTACGGTATTTTATCTGCACATACATCACCGGGGTAACGCAGCTAAACAAAATTAGCGGTATCCACCAAGCAAGAGACACCGAAAGCAGTATGGCTGGAATGAAGATAAATATTCCCTCTAACATCGTCACCAGCCTGAGACAAAGCTCTGGAAGTCGTTGCACTCCCTTTTCGGTCAACTGCACCAAATTGAGCAAATTGGGTGTTTCAAACAGAGCAATATCTTCAAAAGTGGCAACCTTTTCAATTACTTGTCCTTGAACAAAGCCGAGAATGCGATCGCGCAAAGAACTATATACAAAGGCATTGATGTTAGCGATCGTATCACTAACCAAATTTACTAGCAGTGAACCTGCAATACTGGACACTAGCAACGGTTGCGAAAGTATGAGGGCGATGGCATTCTGCGTTGTCCCTGTACTCAATAAGCGGGTAATTTCATCAATGATCGTTTTGTTGAACCAAATGGCGATCGCTGGGCCTGCACCACCCAGTAATGTCAGTATTGTTACATAGCGTAGCTCCTTTGGAACTACCTGTATCACTGTTGCTACACTCCGGCGAAATGCTTGGAATGGAGAAATTTCAATTATTTGCATATATTTTAAAGTAGCAAATAATAGCAAAATTCCCAGACAGACGTTGTGATCTCAATTCAAGGATTTACTTAGTTTATTGGAAAAAGGAAAATCTGATGAATCCATGAAATGTCATGACTACCCGCACATGAGCCAAAGCGAAAGCTAAGAACATCGAAAGCTGGATGCAGTGAAAATCGCACGTCCAGATTTAACACAGAGGTGCGCGGGATAATACCACCATCCATACCAAGAGAGCGACACCGATAGCGTAGCGTTAGCGACGCAGGAACTAAAGTAGCGATCCGCATACAAAAAAGCCCAGTCATCTCTAACTGGGCTTTTAGCTATCTCAATCAATTATTGGAGGAGAGTAGTTTCGCACTATGCAGCAGGTTGTTCTAGATTAACCTTGACAACTTTGTTCTTTTCTTGCTCGGTTTTAGGCAGTGTCAAATTCAAGATACCGTCTTTATAATCTGCGGTGACATTGGTATTTTGAACCCTAGCAGATAAAGGAATTACACGCTGGAACTTGCCGTAATAAAATTCACTCTTGGTAATACCCTTGTCTTGGGTTTTAGTTTCAGATTTGCGCTCACCGCTAATGTGAACAGCGTCTTGGGTGACTTGAATATCTAAATCTTTAGCTGACAGTCCTGGTAGTTCTAGCTTGAGATGAATCGCATCATCAGTTTCGTGCAACTCAGCAGCCGGAACTTTGATAAAGGCTTTTTCTAACCGTGCAGATGGGACTTTGGTATCTCCCAATAAGCCGTTGATGTGACGTTCTAAAGCGTTCAATTCTTGCCAGGGGTTGTAACGAACTAGTACCATAATTCTTTCTCGGAAAAATTCAGCTATTGTTTAATCGTTTTTGCACTTGGTTTTGTGCTTATGTATTCATAATAAATATGGTTACAACTCCTGTAAATTCGGTAATCATCACCTTATTAACTGATGATTACCGCACTTAATTAGACCTAAAAAAAGATTACGGTTTACCCGAATTCATCGGTTCGGGAAACCAGAATAATCACTTTGATAATCTGTAAAATTCATACGTAGTAATGAATTAGTTTTTGGCTGTATAATTAAAATCTATCAAAGAATTATGCCTTTGATATTCAATCCGCACTTGCTTAACGTCAACCTCAGATTCTAAAAATACGAGTTTTTCTATTTGCTGTAATCCCACATTTTCAAACTGTGCTAATTCTGAGTCTGATAATGGCCAAGGTGGACCAGAGGGTTCAACTTCTGTATCTCGAACACGAGTAATCAGCAAAAGTGTACCACCATGAGCAACAAAGGAGCCATACTTAAGATAATGTATTACTACCCGAATTGAGTATTTCAGCATTTCTTCGGTTTTAGAGTAACAAAAAGTTTTCCGATGTAACCCTTGCAGATAATGTCTTAAACGGCTATTTTCACCTTCTACTCTTGTCATATATGTCTTACTAACGATGTGGTCTTCATTGCTAATAAAGCAAGGATATACAGGATAACCATCTGTTACATAGAAGTAAGATTGCCAACACTTGATCGCTATCCACAAATGTTTACAAGTTTCTGAACTTCTATCTCCCAAAACCCAAGCTATAATTCCCGCAACGCTATGATTTACTACTGTCCACAACCAAATTTTGTTTTTTTTTGAGCCAATAAAGGTTTCAAGTTCATCAACTTCGGTAACTTCTGGTATTTCACTTCTATAAGGCGTATTTGGTAGAGTACTACCCAGTTGTTTCACCCAATTTATGACAGTAGTATGATGTACTTTTTTAACTCTTTCTATGGCGCAAAAACCAGATCCATTAACGTACATTTCTAAGCACTCAATTTTAATATCCTCTGTGTACCCTTTCTGATCAGAAGATTCGATGAACTGGCGTCTACAGTCTACACATATGTAATGCAAGTTTACCACGCTGTCGCCCATTCTTGCGAATATGATCTGATGAACATCTTGGACATTTCATAGCGATCGCATGATTCATATTTCTATTCTGCAACGCCAGATTTTTTAAGGTGCAATATTTTGTAGCTCACTACAATTTTCATTATTATCCAAAAACAAAACAAAAACGTATTCTCAAATGGGAATCAGGTTTTTTATTAGAAGAACCTGAGCTTATTGATGAACGTGAACTTGATATTTGTTTAATGAAAGTTGCTTATCGGAATGTAGAAAAACATGGTTCTGTGAATTTTCTTGGTTGGGTATATCAAGGAGATTGCTTATTAGATTATGAAGGTAAGCAAGTTTCTTTAAGATATGACAAGCGTAATATTACAACAGTTCTTGCTTATACTCGCCCTATTAATAGTGAACCAGGAGAGTTTATTGGGATTATACAAGCTAGAGATTGTGAACGCGAAAGAATGTCTCTAGCTGAATTGAATTACATCAAGAAAAAATTACGTGATAAAGGAAAAGAAATTGATAATTCTTCTATTTTGAATGAGCGGTTATCTAGATTTGAAGATGTTGAACAAAAGCGTAAGGAAACACGCAAGCAACGCCGTAAACAGGCCCAACAGAAACAAGAGGTTAAAACTAACAAATCAAAAGTAGTAGAGTTATTTCCTGAAAATGCAACACCAGAGGAAATAACAACATCACAAGAAAATTTAATATCTACTTCTAACGCAGTTGCACAAAACACTGTAAATTCAATAGATAAGCAAGTTACGCAGAATAAACCTGATCCCAATCAAACACCCAAAGTTAGACGGCGACCTAGAGTAGGTGTGAAAGATTGGAACCAATTTATGAAGGATAATTGGTAATTGCCATGTCAGAGACAAACTTAGCCAGTGCCAATCTAGAATTTCAGAAGTCGTTTGATGCAAGTTTGCAACCTGCTGAGGAACTGCGGCGATCGCCTGAAACACAAGCTGAGGTTGAGCGGATTGGTAAAGCTGACACTTACTTTACCCTAGACCGCGACACAGAATTGTTTGACTGGCTTGATGACCAGCGTGATGCAAAACTCTGTGGTTATGTTGCATCTGCTACGGGTTCTGGCTTATTAAAAGCCTCTCAACTGTACAGGACACAATATGTCAAACGACGAGGGACGCTTTTGGAAATTCCTGCAACTGTTATCTATGCAGAAATTCACCAACATGGTGGGCCAACGGATTTATATTGCTCCATTATGGAAGAAATAGGCCATCCACTTGCTCATGTTGGAACACTGCGAGATTTGCGATCGCGGGCATGGGGAACTCTCAAAGGTTATGGAGTCAAAATACTCATAGTCGGTAATGCCGACTATTTAACTTTGGAAGCCTTTAATGAGCTAATTGATGTTTTTACAAAATTGCGAATCCCCGTTATCTTAGTTGGGACTTACTATCTAGACGATAATATTCTTGAACGAAAAAGTCTTCCATACGTGCGTGTTCATGACTCATTTTTATAGTCATACGAGTATCCTAATTTAGCGGAAGAAGACATTATTGAAGTTGTGGACGATTGGGAGAGAAAATTTCTTCCTGAGAGGATGTCTGAAAAGTTTTTGAGAGGTAATTTTAATCACGCAAGTTGTTTGAGCATCAGGCGAATCATCGCAACGTAAATAAAGGTTTCTGTCGTTTCCGGTAAGATTTCATAATCTTTACTTAATCGTCGACACCAATTAAACCAACCAAAAGTCCTCTCAACAAGCCAGCGTTTGGGTAATACAACAAAACCCTTCTGTTCTTCGTGGCGGGTGACAACACTTACAATCCATCTTTTCGCCATTGCCGGAAGTAATGATACACAGTTTTCCACTTGGGAAAGTCATTTGGCAGCATTCGCCATGCACAACCTGCACACAAGATGTAGAGGATAGCGTTAACGATCGCTTCCATATCAACACTACGTTTTCGACCACCTGTTTTTGGCGCAGGAATTAGCCCTAATAGTAGTTCCCACTGCTCAGAAGTCAGATTACTTGGGTACGATGGATTCATGGCTCTCGTAACTCTGTCATACTTAAGTATTTTTTCTAATGACAGGATACAGTTACGTGGGCTTTCTTACTTTTCAGACATCCTCTTAGAGTTATTTCGCAATTTTTCATACTTCTATAGTTATAAAATATCAATAAATTAGGGGCAATGCTTCTATAAATAATTCAAAAATTTAATCATTTCATACAATGAATGATGAGTATATACAGTCTTGCTATTTGTGATTCGCCATAAAACTTGTTCTGAATTTGATATAACCTCTACTGAGATTTGTGTTGGCGTAACGTCGCCCATAACAAAAGACTTTTCACCTTGTTTAACCCTAAACCCAACTCTTTGTAAAGCGCGAAGAGTCCACACTACTGCAATTCCTTCACCACCTATTAAATTAATTTCTCCTTTGTGGGATGTATGAAGATGAAATTCACCAGAATTAACGTCAAACTCTACGCCTTCACTGTTGAAAGTATCAGCAAATGCACCACTCAAGACCAAATCTTCTGGTGCGCCGACGTGTAAAATACCATTAGTTGTTAATAGCCAAACTTTATCCGCTAGACGCAAAGCCAAATCTAAATCGTGGGTAGACAGCAGAATTGCTTGATTGGTTTCCCGTGTTAACTGACGTAACAATTGCATAATTTCTACCCGTCGCGGTAAATCTAAAAATGCCGTTGGTTCATCTAGCAACATCACCATTGGTGACTGCGCCAAAGCACGCGCAATCATAATTTTTTGACGTTCACCGTCGCTTAATTCATTAACTTGGCGTTGTGCTAAGTGTAGTGCGCCTACAGATTTTATCGCCCAATGTACTATCGCTTCATCTTCAGGTGTCAAATTTCCCCACCAATCAGTGTAAGGATGTCGCCCCATACTCACCAAGGTATAGGCTGATAGCATTCCCACATCAACTTTTTCAGTGAGTACCAAACTCAGACGTTTGGCTAATTCTTGTGGTGCTAACTTGTAGACATCATCTCCCAAAAGTCGTACTTCACCTGCGATTGGGGGTTGCATTCCAGCAAGCGATCGCATTAATGTAGACTTACCCGCACCATTCGGCCCCAGTAAACACACCAATTCTCCAGCTTCGAGAGACACAGAAATATTCGATGCAATACACCGTACATTTTTTCGGGATGTTTTGTAACCAATAGTCAGATTGCGAGTTGTTAAAATTTGGCTACTCATGACGGAAAAGATTTTTGGGAATTACGCCGCAGAATTACCCAAGTCACAACAGGAGTACCAATTAAAGCCGTAATTGCATTCAAAGGTAAAACCATCTGACTTACCCACAGTTGAGAAAACAAATCAGCAATTAATGCTAAAATTGCACCCATGATTATGACACTAGGTATTAACATTCGATGGTCGGAAGTCATAAATAGACTGCGACACAGATGGGGAATAGCCACACCTAGAAACGCTATAAGTCCACAAAAAGCCGTAATTGCCCCTGCTAATATAGATGCACTAGTAATAATTGAAAATCTGGTTTTCTGCACCGTTAAACCCAAACTCCGCGCATAAGATTCACCCAGCAAAAGTGCATTCAAAGATTTTGATTGCAACACTGCTGTCAATAAACTCAACACTATCACTGGGATTAACACAATTAACTGTTTCCAAGTCACCCCAGAAAAACTACCAAAAGTCCACATAATATAACTTTGAATGCGTTCTTTTGAGCTAAATTGCAATAAGATACTCACAATTGCACTCGTAGCATAGCCAAACAATAACCCTAAAATCAGTAGCGTCATTGTCTCTTGCACTCGGCGAGAAACAACTAACATCATCCCTAAAACTGATGCTGCGCCAAGACTTGCTGCTATCACTAAACCAAAATCACTAATTATCCCCAAATCTGCTAATAATGTTGGTGTCATAGCACTTGCTGTCAGCACAACTAACGCTACCCCTAAACTTGCACCAGAACTAATTCCCAATACAAAAGGCCCCGCTAAGGGATTTTTAAATAAGGTTTGCATTTGTAAGCCACTCACACCTAAAGCCGCACCCGCTAAAGTTGCAGTTAAAGCTTTAGGCAGTCTAAATTTGATAATAATATTAGCCCATGTTGCTTTTTCCGGCTCTTGTCCGAGTAGAATATTGATGACCTCATGAATAGGAATAGAGACTGAACCTAAAGCTAAGTCCAATAAAAAGGCACATAGTAAACCTATCAGTAAACTTGAGAAAATAATGCTTTTTATAACTGGAAATTTTTGGTTGAATAAAGAATTTTTAAATTTATATTTTTTGCTTAACATTATTTAATAATTTTGTGGTAATAAAACAGTTGATGATTAGGTAATATCTCCGGATGCATGATTTTAATCAAGTCAGATAAAACTATATCTGGGTTACTAATTCCGCCTTCCCAGTAATCATTACCTCCACTTTCGTTGACACGGACATTGTTATTATAAAGATTGCCTGTTTTCGCCGCCTTAAAATCAGCATAGCGATTATCTTCTGCGACTAAATCCTTTAAACTCTGCCAAGATTGGCTAAAATTTAACCAGTAGTCAGCATTAGCAGCACGTTCTAAAACTACTTCAAAAGAAAGCGGGAGACTACCAGTAGATTGATCATCACTCCAAAGATAGTTACCTCCTGCATCAGCGAGATATTTGGCTACATAGCTTTTACCACCTGGCATAAACCAAGTACCTTTAAAGTTAAAGCCAACAAATACACTCGGACGGTTTTTCACAGATTGAGCTTTTTGAGCTATTTGTTCATATTTATTAGCAATTTCATTAAATATCTTTTCTGCTTTGGCTTCTTGGTTGAAAAACAAAGCCGTAAATTTCAACCATTCACTTCTTCCCAATGGTGTATCTTCCATATATTCAGCATTTACCCCAACTTTTAAACCCGCCTCTGTGAGTTTGGCATAACTATCAGTTTGGGAATTTCCTGTGCCAAAAGTTGTTACTAAGTCGGGATTTAATTCTAATAGCCTTTCTATGTCTACATTAGAATTATTACCTACTTGTGTAATTTTGCCGATTTTGATTCTCTCAACTACATCAGGAGTATTGACTTGTTTGCTATTACTAATACCAATCAGTTTATCTACTACGCCTAATTTGGCTAGGTGGGGTAAATGAGTTGTAGATAAAGAAACTATAGAATTAATAGGAACTGTAATTACCTGTGCTTGATTAAATCCTTTTGGTGTGGGAGTTCCGCATTGAACTAAAACATATTGAAACTGGGTTTTGGCATTCTGCCAAGGGTTTTTGATGGTGATTATTTTGTAGTGATTATGATATTCTACCGCCAAACCTGTGGCGTAGGTGATTTTGATTTTTTTGGGAAAGTAATCTTGATTGGAATTATAGTTTTGAATGCATCCATTAGTAGATGTGGGAATTGTCGTACTATTACAGGCAATGATTAAAGTTGCTATTAAAATGAATTGGCATAAAAATTTAATCAATTTTGAGTGAGTTGTTTTAACCAATTTCATGGCTTCTAGAGAAATATCATTTTTATCTCACGCAGAGAGCGATACTCAGAAAACTGCTTTATATTTTGGTATGAGATTTCAAAAACTATAAATTATACTGAATCTGGTGGATAGCAATATTCAACAACTTTATTACCTTTAACCAAATGTTCATTGACAATAGTTTCTGCTACATTTGAATTAACACGAGTGTACCAAGTCCTGTCTTCAGAATAAAATACAACTGGCCCTAATTGGCAAACTTCTAAACAGCCAGATGTTCTTACTTCCACTTCTAAACCTGCTTTTTCAACTGCTGATTTTAAAGCATCAAATGTGGGTTGCCACTTCCGGTAAGGAAGACAGCGAGTAGAGGTACATACGGAAATATAAGAATGCTTTAAGGGATTTTTGGTAAACGGTATTGTTTTTTTTCCCAATACATAGATATCTCGTAGTTCCTCATAACAAGCTAACTTTGATAAATTAGGCTTGCCTTCTGGTAACAAATTTTCACCTTCCACATATGGATTTGGCAAGAAAATAGTCATGAGGTTTTCATCTGCACCATTCCAAAAATCGATTCCCCAACTTCTAGGGATACCTTCTGCATTAAATCGTCGGTAAAATGCAGCACGACTTACTTGACGTTGTTGCCTTAATTCTAAAGGAGTCTGACAATGAGGGCCGCCTAAATTAGCCTCTATACATAGGTGTAAATGCCAACCTTCTGTCACTACTGTGAGATATCCATCATAGAGGATACAAATTTTAGGTGGAGCATTAAATTCTAATTCTAATACACCACCTTGAACGATATGCCCTACCCCTACCTGCTGCCAATTCTGCTGAAATAGAGTGTAGAGTAGTGATGACAAAACATCGGTACTCGAATCAAAATATTCATATTCAATTTTTCCACCTGTAGATAAAGGTTCAGTGACGATTTTATTTAGTGGTGTTACCCAACAATTAAATTCAGCCATTTAAAACTCTCCTCTGCGCGATCAACAATTACTTCTATTAAAATGTAGAACTCAACCCAACTTGAAAAACCCTCCCCCCATCAGGATAACCAGGAAACAACTGGTAACGCCGATCAAAGATATTATCTACACTACCTGTAAATATCAAGTTATCACTTAGAGGTACACGCATTTTGAAATCAAAAGTAGTGTACCCAGGTAAAGATTCTGTATTAGTATTGTTTATTGGATATGCACCTAAAGAATGCATAAGTATTCCAGCATATAAGCCTTGAGAAGTTTCATAAGAAAGTCCTGCGTTTAAACTGTCTGCACCCGCAAATCGTAACTCTTTATCAACTTCGGCAGAGTTTGTACTTTTTAAAATTCGCGGGTCGTTTGCTGTATAACCAACAAAAGCATAGACATTTTTTGCTAACTGCAAATTTAAAACTGCTTCAATTCCTGTAGTACGAACTTTTCCAATATTTTCGTAAGTAGCTATGGGAACAGCAAAGTTATAGGCGATTAAATCTGATATTGTGTTATTGAAATATGTCAAACGTAATAGACCAAAATCGCCTAGCTTTTGGTCAACTCCAATATCATAACTATCGCCTTTCTCTGGACGCAGATTAGGATTACCAACGTAAGTACTACCATTGGCATATAAGTTGAAAAGATTCGGCGCACGGAAATTTTTGATATAATTAGCTCTCAAGGTAGTAGAATCTGTAAGTGCAAATTTTGCCCCGATACTCGGTGATGTAAAAGAGCCATTTGTCAAGCTGCTAAAATCCTGGCGTAAACCTAAGTTGGCAGTGAAACTAGAGGTAAAGTTAATTTCATATCTAGCAAATATCGCTCCTTGACTAATACTATCGTCGTAAGTGACTGTTTTTGTATCAACAGAAAAGTCGAATGTACTATTAGTAGCCGATACATTGCGGTAATCAAAGCCATAAACTAGGGTTTGATTATTAGCAAATTTCCAACTGTGTTGTGCTTGCAATCCATAAGAAGCTTGCCTGTTATCATATCGTGCTTGGGATGAATTGCGACTATCAAAACGAGTGCTGAGGAAATCTGCATAAACTCTGGCTGTTAGCAATGAATCATTTCCACTTCCTAATTTTGAGTTCCAGGTTAAATCGGTGAGAACTTGGTCTGTGTATTTGCGATCGCTATCAGTCAACGAGTTAAAATAGCCTTGGCCATACAATGGTTCAGGAATGGGGACTCCTCCTGGTACTCCTTGGTCTTTGCCTAAGTATAGGGTTGAGAGGGTTAGAGTATCGCGCTTTCCTAAATCCGCCGACAACTTGATATTAAAGTTGTTGTAGAGAACATCATTATTTTCTCTAGTTCCCTCAAAGTTAGCTTCTGGGATGGAAAAAGGGTAGTTATTTTCTGCTTGGGTACGGTTATAACCTACAACCCAACCAATATCTCCTATTTTTCCGCTACTATTGATAGTCTGCTGATTTAACCCATACGCGCCAAAATTAACACCTGCTTGCGTTGTCACTTTTTCTGTAGGACGACGAGTGATAATGTTAATCACCCCTCCAATTGCATCGGAACCATAAAGAGTAGAACCGCCACCTGGTAATACTTCAATTCTTTCAACGATATTGATAGTAAATTCTGAAAGGTCAAAACCACCAGAACCAAGTTCGTTAATTGGTCTACCATCAAGCAAAATCAAGACTTGTGCAGAGTTAGAACCTCGGATAAATTGACCGCTTAAGGCGTTTACTTCGGTGCCAACTGTACCATCAGGTAAGATACTTGGAAGAAATTTTAGTGCTTCTCTGACAGTTTTAGCACCTTGGGCTTCCATCTCTTCACCTGTAATTACGTAAACTGGACGGGTGGAATCTTTCACTGTCCCTTCGCGGCGAAAGGGTGAGTAAACAGGTTCATTGAGTAGCTTGTCGATGACTGTTAGTTCAATATCTGGTTCTTTTTCTTCTGTGGAGGCTGGGGTATTTTCAGGTGGTACTTGTGCAATTGGTTCTAAATCTCTTGCAGTACCTTCATACTTGGGAAACTCAGATATTTGTGGAACTTGATTAGCGATGGCTATGTATCCCCCACATACCATTCCATAGATTGCGGTAAAAATGAAGATTTTTGAGAAAAATTCACAATAAGTAACTACATGGGAAGTGGACATGAAACTCCTCGTTTTCAGTAGATGCAGATATTGATTTGTGGTATTGGTTTTTGAGATTTAGGTTTGAACTAGCTTGCTACAATACATTGCCATACCTAAATCATGTTGAATACTATTTGGATGACAAAAAAGACCTTGTGGTATTCTTTCTGGATACCCAAATTCTTACAAAACAATCCAAATTTGAGTGTCGTTACTAACAGCGAAGCAAAGTAGTAACACTTGCGGAGGGTACTGGATTAAATCTATATCTGTACCCATAAAATACTTTAACTATGTGTATCATCTGTACCTCACAGATAAGTGTTTTGGGTCTAGTTTTGCTCCTATTGAAAGGGAATGTTGAGGTTGAAATTCTGCCCATTCTTTGCATATAGTTTGGTAACATTGCGGTGGTGTAATAGGTAAATTAGCTAAATAGAAAAACCCAGCCTGATTACCGTATTCCAACAAAAATACAACATCTTTATCAGGATTATACTTATCTACAGCTTCGAGAATATGAGCATTCATGAAGTGTCTTTGTAAAAGTACGGTATCGGGTGCTGCTAACCAAGCATTTAAAAAAGCTGCGAGATTTTTACGCGGAATAAAATGCGCTCTAAATGTTTCACCAGCCATACTTAAATGTGGAAAATTGGTACTGCAAATTACTACACCGCGTTCTCCTCCTAAATAACCAACCCAAGCGTTGTAACCAATTGCCAATAAATTAGTAGCGATAAAATCTTGTTGCCAATCTTGAGTGTTTATTTGTGGGGTCATATTAAATTAACCTCATGAATTGATAACTGCCAAAGTTGGATGGAATAACACAGATGGCTCTCAAAAATAGCGCGTGCTGCTAACCCATCAGCAATTGGCTTTTCTAGCCAACGGTTAAACGCCCAACGACCGAGTGTGTGTAATGGAGGGAAAGCGATCGCTACAACATCAGCAATATATTTGACCGTTGTCAGCCCAAAAGTACGGAAGTTATCAACACACAAGTCAATCGTTGGTGCAACTTGAGTGGAGATGTCCTCAGTCTTAATTAACTTGAATCCAGTTTGCATCAACGCTGTTTGAAGCTCACTGGCGACATGACAATTAGAAAAAATACCTTCTCGGTATTCGGCATCAGAACGCATCATATCGGCAAGCAGCAAGTAGCCACCACTACTTAGTAAACGAGCCGCACCCTGAGCCAAATCGTCAACAGCAATATATTGACTGCTTTCGCTGAACAGAACTAAATCGTAGGAGTATGATTTGTGAAAATCTTCAAATCTCGTTAAGTAGAAAGGTACTTGAGAGTTGGTATTGTGAATAAATCTCTCTTGCTGGAGTGCGTCGGGTGCTAATCCCTCAACACTGAAACCGTGTGAGCACAAATATGCTGCATTATTACCCTAAGCCACATTGTCGCCAATGTGACTCGGCTTCAGAACCGTGCGTGA
>NZ_JAVRCK010000055.1:0-55929 GCF_034530815.1 Nostoc sp. DedSLP03 | reverse complement strand
GATATCTTGATTCGACCACTTTAGCTGGTAATTTCTTTTTAAAAAATCACCTTATTGCCCTGCTGTAGATATCTGTTGTCTAACCCAGGTACGGAAAGCACGAGTTGCTGTTATTTGTCCAACTTTCTTGCTTTCTTGAATAAATCGGGGAATCTCCGTCACCAGAACAGGCGCAAAAGTTGGACTGCGATCGCTTTGCGAGTATTGTCCACTGTTAAGGGCGTAGATTTTCAAGACATTTCCGTTATACCGCCAGAATTCTGGGACTCCCATTGAAGCATAAAGGCTTAACTTGTCTATCTTGGGTCTGGAATATTCCACTTCCAGTACTATGTCTGGAGGTGGGTCTGTATTCAGGTCAATATTTTCTTTGTTGCGAACTAACAATTCATTTTGGATATAGTAACTACTGTCCGGCTCGCCTCCTTGCTCCAAGTCATCCCGCGTCATAGTCAACGAGCCAGCGCTTTTAACTTCTAAACCAAATTCTTCACACAACACAATAACAAAACCTTCGATGAGACGGTTTGAGTTCTCGTGTGGCATTAACGGAGTCATAATTTCTACTATTCCGTTGTCATAAGCTAGCCTTTTATTTCGCTCACATCCCATATCTGCCAGCATAGCTTTGAATGTTTGCCAGCTGATGTTTTGCAGCACATCCCTAGTTTCTGCGAATTTTGCTGTCGTAACCATATTTCAGTTTTCCTATGGATGTGTTACCTAACGGCATTAGGATTTACATAAGATAGACACAGATAAATTTATCTGTGCCTATCTCTAGTTTTATTATCTTAAACTTTTCGGCTTACGAAAGATTCTGGAAGTAAGTCTCTAGCGCTTCAGTAACTAACTGAGTCATGGGTTTACCTTGACTTTCTGCTACTTCTTTCAACTTGCCATAAACCTCTTCTTTCAAATTGACCCGATGACGCGATTTGTTTGCACCATTAGCTGTTTGCGGTTCGTAGCTAGCAGCAAATTCGCGGATGGCATCAAAACCAACGCGATCGCAAAAATCACCAAACTTTTCCTTCGATTTCCGAGATTTCTTAAAGTAAACAAAAATCGGCTCTAAGAAGGTTTCCAAGTCATTATGGTGCAGCTTTTCTATGTAAGGTTGTGCCAGTCGAGTCTGATTTGCCGAACCCCCTAACCATAATTGGTAAGATTCTGGAGCGCTACCGACAAAACCCAATTCTGCTAAGTAGGGACGAGCGCAACCGTTGGGACATCCTGTCATCCTTACTACAAAATGTTCTTTTTGTAAACCAACTTTATTCAAAAGGGCGCGAACTCTTTCCAAAATACCCGGTATTGCCCGTTCTGATTCCGTGATTGCCAAGCCGCAAGTGGGCAAAGCCGGACAAGCCATTGCATACCGCACTAAAGGTTCGATTTTACTGGGGTCGTCTCCGACACCGTGACGGCTGAGAATGTCTTGAATAGCTTGCTTGCTATCTGGTTCGATATCGTAAAAAATCAGGTTGTGGTTGGCTGTCAGACGGATGGGTAAGTTGAACTGCTCGACAATTTCCCGCAAGGCGGTTTTCAGTTGAAACGAACCTTCATCCTTGATTCGACCATTATCAATGGAAATTCCTAAAAATAGCTTGCCATCACCTTGTTCATTCCAACCGAGGAAGTCGTAATATTTAAACTCTGGCAGTGGTTTGAAGGCTTCAATTGATTTACCGAAATATTCTTCAACTTGGGTGCGGAATTTTTCTAGACCCCAATCGTTAATTAAATATTTTAATCTGGCATGACGACGGTCGGTGCGATCGCCATAATCTCTTTGGGTAGCAACAATCGCTTTCACTATGTCGTAAACGTCATCCTTCGCCACATAACCGATGGGGTCTGCTAACCTAGCGAAAGTTTCTTCTTTACCGTGGGTTCTACCTAAACCACCACCAGCAAAAATATTAAATCCTTCTAATTGCTTCTTCTTATTGGTAATCACTACCAACGTTAGGTCTTGAGAATACAAATCAATCGAATTATCCCCTGGCACCGTCACGCAAATTTTAAACTTGCGGGGCATATAGTAAGTGCCATAAATCGGTTCTTCGTTGTCATGGATGATTGTGCCATTCCCATTGCGTTGTCGCGCCGCCTTCACCTCTGGCGCTTCTTCAGCACTAATTGCCTTTTCCCCATCTAACCAAATTTCGTAATAAGCGCCTGTCTGCGCTGTCAGTAAGTCAGCAATATTCTGGGCATACTCCCAAGCATACTGATACTCTGGGCGATTCTTAAAGGGGGCTGGTGGTGCCATCACGTTGCGGTTAATGTCGCCGCAAGCTCCCAAAGTCGAACCCAGGTTCTTGACAATGGTGGCAATTGCTGATTTCAGATTCTTCTTTAAAATTCCGTGCAGTTGGAAACCTTGACGGGTAGTTGCTCGTAACGTGTGGTTGCCATACTCATCAGCGATTTTATCTAAAGCCAGATACAGCTGCGGCGGTACTAAACCACCCGGATTTTTTGTCCGCAGCATAAACTGGTAATCTTTTTCCTGTCCCTTGGTGCGGTTATCGCGGTTATCCTGCTGATAAGAACCGTGATACTTCAAAAGCTGCACCGCATTTTCAGTAAAATGGGTAGTATCTTGAAGGATCTCAGTTGCTACAGGTTCGCGCAAAAAATTACTATTTTCCTTGATCCCTTCTACTTTGGAAGGCTTACGGCTAGCGATGGGGGAAGGAGCAGATTTAACCATTAGACTTGTATAGTATTCTCAATAAAGCATTAGTAGACGCCGAATCAGCACCCTTCGACTACTTGATCCCCGGTAATCTGGTCGGAATAATGAGGAATATTTTAATTTTATCACGGCAAAAGCTGGCTTTGTCAGTGATGTAATACTTAACAAAACCAGCTTTTTGGAGTAGTAAGTGAAGAAGTGCTGAGTCCTAAGTACTAAGTAAAGTATAAACTGACTGAGGACTCAATAATCTTTTATTTGAAGCGATAGCCAAGACCACCGTTGATGGTAACAGCAGAAGCATCACTATTTTGGTAAGCACCAAGTCCTACTTTGGCGTTAGTGTAGACGAGGAAGTTATTAGCAACTTCTGATTCAACACCAGCACCTACCACTACTGAATCTTTGTTACCTATAGGAGTTGGTGAACCATCTTTCTCTACAAAAGAATAACCACCAGTTAAATAGGCATTAGTTCTATTAGCGATAGGCACATCCACAGAAACTTCTGGGATAATGGCACTTGTTTTATCACTCCAGAGGACATTACCGCGTGCAGAAAATGGCGTAGTTCCTAATTTCACGCGACCTGTAACATTACCACCAAATGTGGCATCATCGTTGATACCTTGTCCGCCACTGGTAACGCCAGCTGCAACACCAGCACCAACATAGCTAGCATCAGTACCCTTTTTAGTTTCAGCAGAAGCTTGACCAGCTGATAGAACAAAAGGAGCAACTATTAAAGAAGATAATGCAGAAATTGTCACGAAAGACTTGAGTAAGCGTTTCATAATTTTTACCCAATTTTGTATTTTTTACTTGTATATTCCAGGTCGAAAATAAAGTGATAATGTTCCAAATGATTTCCAACTTTTATAAAAAAATTGTTGTTGTTAATCTATAACGCTTACCGAATAACTATCCCTTAAATTGATAAATAAGCTGTTATAATTACATCTCAATGTCTTTTGATTCTGGCTGTTTGTTCCCTCAACAGCCGCTTTGAAAACTGTCACAATATTTGGAACTAAAACTAAGTCGGGATATGGTAAAGAAAATACCCGATTAATAATTTTTGCCGAGCTTTTCACAGATGATGAAAAAGTAGGCTGTAACATTTGTTGCAACAAGCTATAGAGGGAATCTATAAAGTTAATTTTGAGCAATTTTCGTGGAGATTGAATAATGCTAACCGCTACAAAAACGTTGTCTGGTTTGATGGGTTTATGTGTCGGTGATGCGTTGGGTGTACCAGTGGAGTTTACTAGCCGTGCTGAACGAGTAAAATCTCCAGTGACAACGATGTTGGGTTATGGCACATGGAATCAACCACCAGGAACTTGGTCAGATGACAGTTCCTTAAGCTTTTGCTTGGCTGAATGCCTTTGTAGAGGGTATTCTTTGGATGCGATAGCCAATTCCTTCTGGCGCTGGTACAAGGAGGCTTACTGGACTCCCCGTGGCGATGTCTTTGACATTGGTCAAACTACCCACACAGCAATTATGCGCCTGAAGCAGGGAGTTATTCCCCATCAAGCGGGCGGTAAGGTTGAAAATAGTAATGGCAATGGTTCGTTGATGAGAATCTTGCCGATGGCTTATTGTCACAGAAGTTTAACTTTAGGCGAATTGCTGGCGCGGGTGCATGATGTTTCGGCGATTACCCATGCTCATGCGCGATCGCAAATGGCCTGCGGCATTTATATTAGTATTGCAGTGGCACTCTTAGAAGGGGCTGACCCTCACAGAGCTTATCTACAAGGATTGCAAGATATTCAAACAATTTATTCTGTCCGAGAATTTTTGTTAGAGAAACCGCATTTTGGCAGAGTTTTCAGTGGTGAGATTGCCAAGATACCAGTGGAAGAGATTAATTCTGGTGGCTACGTGATTGATACCTTAGAATCATCCCTGTGGTGTTTGTTAAATAGCTCGTCTTATTCTGAAGCAGTACTGAAAGCTGTCAACTTAGGCGGAGATACCGATACTACTGCTGCTGTCACTGGTGGGTTAGCCGGAATTTACTACGGCGTGGAAAATATTCCCAAACAATGGATAAATCAAATTGCTCGTAGACAGGACATTATTTACTTGGCAGAACGTTTTGCAAGGGCTGTTTACAGCTAGTTTGGAATTAAAAATTATACCAAGCATTTGATAAGCGACTTTTCGCAAGTAAAATCAGTGGTAGAAAAGTTGCGTGCTAGTTGAACAATGCTAACCTCTGCAAAAACGTTGTCTGGTTTGATGGGTTTATGTATTGGTGATGCATTGGGTGTGCCAGTGGAGTTCACCAGTCGCGCTGAACGAGTAAAATCTCCAGTCACAACGATGCAGGGTTATGGAACTTGGGATGTTCCTGCTGGTACGTGGTCAGATGACAGTTCGCTGACCTTTTGCTTGGCAGAATGTCTTTGTGAGGGATTTTCACTGGATGCGATTGCTAATTCCTTCTGGCGCTGGTATCACGAAAGTTACTGGACTGCTCAAGGCGAAGTATTTGATATTGGTAACACTACATTTTTAGCAATTGTGAACTAGAAACAAGGAACTCCACCCTTGAAAGCTGGTGGTAGTAGTGAGAATAGTAATGGCAATGGTTCTTTGATGAGAATTTTGCCAATGGCTTATTGTCACAAAAGTTTAACTTTGGATGAATTGATTGTACGGGTACATCAAGTTTCTTGCATTACCCATGCTCATCTCCGTTCTCAAATGGCCTGCGGCATTTATATTAGTATTGCAGTGGCGCTCTTAGAAGGGGCTGACCTGCAAACCGCTTATTTACAAGGACTGCAAGATATCCAAACAATTTATTCTGTGCGGGAATTTTTGTTAGAGAAGCCCCATTTTGGCAGAGTTTTCAGTGGTGAGATTGCCAAGATACCAGTGGAAGAGATTAATTCTGGTGGCTACGTGATTGATACCTTAGAATCATCCCTGTGGTGTTTGTTAAATAGCTCGTCTTATTCTGAAGCAGTACTGAAAGCTGTCAACTTAGGCGGAGATACCGATACTACTGCTGCTGTCACTGGTGGGTTAGCCGGAATTTACTACGGCGTGGAAAATATTCCCAAACAATGGATAAATCAAATTGCTCGTAGACAGGACATTATTTACTTGGCAGAGCGTTTTGCAAGGGCTGTTTACGCTTAGTGTTAGGAGTTAAAAGTTAAGAGTTAAGAATTATGAAACTCCTAACTCCTAACTTCTAACTCCTAAACCGTAGACAAAGAATAGACCTGACCATCAATCAGCAGTCGTGTGATGCCCTTAGCTTGCAGATGAGTCCGAGCCTTATGGAGCATTTTACTATCAGGAACTTTAATCACGCGATCGCGTTTAGTAGAAAAACGCTTGGCGACGCGATGGTTATCAAACACCGGCAGAGTTCTTTGCTGGGTTTCCAGGCTGGGAATTTGTCCCAAATCACCAAAGTCCTTCAGAGGTCGCGTAATTAATTCTGAGGAACGGTCAATTACCAAATAGCAAGTTTTGGGCAAATTGGCTATCGACAGTGGTAAAACTTCAACTGATGCTTCACCTGGTCTTCTTCTTGTAACTAAAGGTCTTTGCTCATCCAGGTCATCATCATCAAAGTCTTCTTCCTCAAAGTCGTCATCCTCTAAATCATCATCATCTAAATCATCCAAATCTTCGGATTCGTCGAGCAAATCTTCGCCCAGCATGTGCGCGATAACAGCCGCTCCTGGATGTTCATTCTTTAGCGGTGGGATGGGGATGCTGACTATTTCCGGCGGCTTTGGCTCTGGAGTTTCTAATTTATCTGCTGTGACTCGGAGTTTCGGTTTCTCCGCAGCCGAAGGGCGTCGCCGCACTCTTCTACTAGCAGCAATTGACTCCGCCGTTTCCTCTGAGTAAAGTTGCTCCTCTACACGAATTATCTTACGTGGCTGTGGCTCAACCTTTGGCAATTCCAAGGGTTGGCTTTCAGTGGGTGGAACTTCTATCTCCGGCTCTGGTTCTGGTTGACTCAGCAGTGGTAACTGCTCGTAGCTTACCTGTGCCCTTCCTTCAGGAGTTCTCGCAGCCCGCTTTAAGGAGACTAAGTATTCATACTCATCTTCTGGCAAAGTGCTTTTGAGCAGGCGACTAATTGTCGAATTACTCACACCATAGCGGTCTGCCAAAGTTGAGGTTGTTTCAGCAGTCTCTCGATATAACTTCAGAATTTCTTGCTTGTCAGAGTCTGTTAGTTTTCTCACGGTAGATACCAAAAATCCTTACTAAGCTCGTTTACGTCCGCTGGTACGCCGCGTTCGTCTTAGTGATGCGTCATATTCTAAGGCAGCGCCCATACCAAATAACACTCCACTAAACACCCAAAACACTTCTAATATTTCTCCACTTTGATAATTGGGGCCTTGGGCATATTTAAACCACATATCTGCAATGTAGAGCGAAAAGGCCGCCGCTGCAATCATTCGCCAAGACTGGGAAACTCTTCCCCCCCAAAAGGCTAGTAGCAGAGTGGTAGCAATAATTAACAAAACTACATCGCTAACTACGTAAAACCAATTCAAAATAGCGACTAGCAGTTCTGAGGGTGTTTCTTGTTGCATAGAAATCCACCATGCCAACAAACTACCGAACACTGCAATTGCTAATACAATTAACCACTGCCATTTTTCCAGATTGATTCGCCTGGAAGCCACAGCTAAAATCATGCCTGCGCCAAGTAATAGATAAGTCAGTACAAAAAATATATCGCCCACAGACACATCCGGTTCATCTTTTAAAACTATTTCGGTATAGCCGAAAATTATCCCTCCAACGAAATAAGAAAGCATACCTAGCCCAATTAAGAGCCAAACATTCCGGCCACTGACGATTTGCGGACTCAGCCAGTTCTTCAAGCATAAGATACTGGCACCCAAATAAGCTAAAGCTTCAAAAATATTTGTGCCAATCACATACCACTCGGCTCGGCTTTCTATGCCATCGGCTCCAGGAACTTTGGCACTAAATAACAAAAAGTATAGCAGTGCCAGTACGGCCCAGCCAATATTAGCTAAGACAATGTTCTGAGTAGTGAAAATTGATTTAGAAAGGAACGAATTCTCGTAAGAGTTACTCATAGGACTTGACTATGTAGATGCACTCTGGCAGTATTTTGAGTTAAAGGACTGTATATCTAGCAGTGTGTCTATCAGGTAATACACAATCGGACACCAAAAGCAAGTGCCAGTGGCAGGAATTTTGTGAAAAAATTTCCCTGCTACTGCCATAGTTTACCCAGTGGCGATTGATTTAGCCAAGTGATAAACAGCGATCGCTCGGCTTCTGGCATATCTTCTAGCTTATAAATTACTTGTTTGGTAAAATTAGCATTGCCAAAATAGGTCTTTCCTAATCGATGCAGTTCTTGTAACAGGATAACTACATGATTTTCTTGCCAATCAGGTATTTTGGCTGTTGGCAAAGGATTAGTAGATACCAGATATTTCACTGCTTCTAGGGATGATGCTTGGGGAAATTGTTTTTGCTTGAACACCTCCGCAATATCTTTTTCAAATAATGCAGCTTGTCTAGCACCTAAAAACTCTTCAATGTCGATAGAAACACCCTGCAACAGCAAAATACCGGCTTGGATTAAAATCGCCGTTTTGCCATGATTACCTGTGTCACTATCTAGTTGCTCTAAACGGATTTTACCCCAAACACTAAAGCGTTCCGGTTCCTCCAGCAAAACACAGGCTTTACCTCGGTTATCCGTTAATTCTCTCCATAAGGCTCTAGCTTCTTCCTCTTGACTAGCTTTGAATACGCTAATCAAGCGAAAAGCCTGCCCTTGATAACTAAGAATCGGCACCTGCTGATCCTTTTTTGGGTGCTGAATGCTTGATATTTCAACATCCTGCCGTTTGAGAATAAACATGGCACTAGCAAATAACTCCTCACAAGGGCACTCTTAATATGGAATATATAATGGCATTTGGCAGCATCGCCAAGGCTGAAATTACCTAGCATACTGTAGGAATGAGCCTCGCGATCGCCAGATTCTTCCCGAAGGTAGCCGCCCAGAGGACGTTAGCGCTAACGGGCAAATAACCCCTTGACAACACAATATATCTAAACCAATACCCCATCTGTTTCGTTTTCGGTGTAGATTGCACTAACTAGCGACTAGCATCTTAGCCTTGCTAGTGGTAAATCTGCAATTTTCCATTGCTTCTTGTTACGTCGAAACGATATAATAGTTAAGATGACTCTTTTAGGAGCCATAATTTTGTTTTGGGCGCGTAGCTCAGTGGATAGAGCAATTGCCTTCTAAGCAATCGGCCGCAGGTTCGAACCCTGCCGCGCTCGTTTTTACTCAATATGAACCTTCAAGTACCGTGAAGTGATATGATGATTTCCGAGTTTGAGGTTCGTTATTGTTGCATCATACCAAGAACAAAGGCGATATTGCTGCTACGAAAGCGATCGCTGATTTAACCCTAAAAGGGTATTTAGTCCTCACTCCAGTAGTTTGTGAGCATCTACCTTTTGATTTTGTTGCCTACAAAGACGATAAATTTTACAAAATACAAGCTAAATACACAGGAGATAATAGAGTAGTCAATAAAACTATTTGGGTAGATAAAAATGGTACTCACCAAAAGAAGTACAAAGTAAATGACTTTGACTTTTATGCTGTTTATCTGCCTGATATAGATAAAGTTGTTTATCCATCAATTAACTTTAATGGTTGCTACATAACTACCCAGATACCTAATTCAGCTACACCGTTTTACTGGTGGGAGGATTTTACAGATTTAACTGAAGCAGCATCTAAGCGAACCTACAAAGACTTTGGCGTTGATTTAACAACCAGAAAGGTTAACCCAGACTCTAGAATTCATACCAGAAAAGTAGAAAGACCATCGAAAGAAGAACTAGAAAAACTAGTTTGGGAAAAGCCAACTGCACAAATTGGCAGAGATTTTGGCGTGTCTGATAAGGCTGTAGAAAAGTGGTGTAAGGCTTATGGAATAGAAAAGCCACCTAGAGGGTATTGGGTGAAGAAAGCTTATGAAAAAGTGGAAGGACAGTTAACAATGCATGACGAAGATTGAACTCATGGTGAGTTTCTGAACATAGTCAAAAAACAAGCTGATACCCAAAATTATGTCCTGATAGCCAAATCATAGTCAAAATAGTAAAAAACTTAGCTTTTTAACATCTAAATTCCTTTAAAAAGCTAAAACCCCTGATTTTACGTTGATTATTTTGTTAATTCTAGAAAGCCCGTGACGAGGATTGAACTCGTGACCTCACCCTTACCAAGGGTGTGCTCTACCACTGAGCCACACGGGCAAAATATAACTTTGATTTTTCAGTTTTAAGTTACAATGCTGGGAGCTTTGCTCTTAACCCAGTCATTATAACTTATAACTTCGTAAGTGGTGGGCCGGGCTGGATTTGAACCAGCGTAGGCGCTAGCCAACGGATTTACAGTCCGTCTCCATTAACCACTCGGACACCGACCCGATTTGTCTCACGATTTAAAATCTTAGCACCACCTTTTATAAATTGCAAGTAATTAGAAAAAACAACTTGCGGGTAGAGATCGCAACAAAACTGCGTCTCTACCGTCTCTACCATTTGTATAAAAAATACTGGTTACACGCTCATCTCCAGCATTCGTTGCATTGGTCGCAGTGCAGCAAGGCGAATATCTTCTGACATGGTAATTTCGGGAGTGCGATTTTTCATTGCCCAGTAAAGCTTTTCTAGGGTGTTTAACCGCATAAACGGACATTCGTTACAAGCACAGTTATTCATCGGCGGTGCAGGAATAAAATGCTTGTCAGGAGCTAATTTTTGCATTTGGTGAATGATTCCCGGCTCTGTAGCAACGATGAATTCTTTCGTGGGACTGTTTTGACAATACTTGAGTAAGGCGGCTGTGGAGCCAATAAAACTAGCGTGGCGCAATACACTACTTTCACATTCTGGATGTGCGATCGCCTCTGCTTCTGGGTGGGCAATTTTTAACTGAACAATTTTCTTTTCCGAGAAGGTTTCATGGACAACACAGCTACCTTGCCATAGCACCAAATCTCGTCCAGTCTGTTCCATGACGTACCGCCCCAAATTCCGATCTGGGGCAAAAATAATCGGCTGTTCCTTCGGTATCTGCTGCACAATTTTCACAGCGTTGGAACTGGTGCAAATAATATCACTCATCGCCTTGATATCAGCAGAGCAGTTGATGTAAGATACCACCAGATGATCTGGATGCGCTGCTTTAAAAGCTGCAAACGCCTCTGGTGGACAACTGTCTGCTAAAGAACAACCAGCATCCAAATCTGGTAAAAGTACTAATTTATCGGGATTAAGTATCTTTGCTGTTTCTGCCATGAAGTGAACGCCAGCAAAGACAATCGCATCCGCATTGGTTTTTTCGGCGGCTCTTGCTAGTTGTAATGAATCCCCAATAAAGTCTGCAATATCCTGAATATCTGGCTCTTGATAATAATGCGCCAGGATAACGGCGTTGAGTTCTTTTTTGAGACTCTGAATCGCGGCAAACAAATCTAGTGGTAGTTCACCCAGTTGGGTGTTTTCGCGTTGAGCTAGTGCAGTAGTAAACACAGTTTAGGGGTGCTTTATGTTGCAAATGTATGTCCTGTGGATTCAATTATAGTAGTTTTTACCAAAAATAGTGGACGGTTGATATTTTGGGGTTGTGTCCAAATCGGGCTGAGTTTCATATCCTGGAGATAGACGGCAAGGAAAGTGGCATGACCAGTCAGAAAACTCAATCGATAAACCTCAAAATTGCTGTAGTTGGAGATATTCACGACCAATGGGAAGTGGAAGATGGCGTTGCACTCAAGCATTTGGGTGTTGACTTAGTGCTGTTTGTCGGGGATTTTGGCAATGAATCGGTGGAAGTGGTCAGAGCGATCGCATCTCTCGATATTCCCAAAGCAGCCGTAATGGGCAACCACGATGCCTGGTATACCGCCACCGAATGGGGACGCAAAAAGGCTCCTTATGACCGCTCTAAGGAAGACTGGGTACAAGAACAACTCGATTTATTAGGCTCGTCCCATGTCGGTTACGGTAAGTTGGATTTTCCCGCTTGGAATTTAACTGTAGTGGGGGGTCGTCCCTTTACCTGGGGTGGCCCGGAGTGGAAATTCGCGGAAATCTGTAAAGAACGTTATGGTGTGACGAGTTTAGAAGAATCCGCCGATCGCATCGTGAAAGCTGTTAAAAGCGCCGCTTACGAGACAATTATATTTTTGGGTCACAACGGGCCTAGTGGGTTAGGCGATCGCCCCGAAGACCCCTGCGGCAAAGACTGGCACCCAATTGGCGGCGATTTTGGCGATCCAGATTTGGGCGAGGCGATTTCTCAAGCCTTGACTGCTGGTAAAACCATTCCTCTGGTGACATTTGGTCACATGCACCGAGATTTACGCCATACCAAGAAGGTGCAGCGCAAACCCATCTTTAGAAGTCCAGAGGGGACAATTTACTTAAATGCGGCTAGTGTCCCCAGGATTGTGGAAAATGATGGCGAGAAGTTGCGTAATTTTTCCATTGTCACCCTAGAGGCAGGTGTGGTTTCGCAAGTTTCCCTAGTTTGGGTAGGGAATGACTTTCAGGTGGCTAAGGGGGAAATTTTGTACGAGCGATCGCGTATTGTGTCATAGACATTCGCATCCAGTTTCCCTAGTTTGGGTAGGGAATGACTTTCAGGTGGCTAAGGGGGAAATTTTGTACGAGCGATCGCGTATTGTGTCATAGACATTCGCATCCAGTAGTGCAATCTGCGTAGAGAATAGGGTATAGTATGATCTGTCAAGTTTAGTGCTAACCAGCAAAAGCGCCTGAATAGCGTCTGAAACTAGGATCGGCACAAGTTTGACAGATTTACTGGAGAGGTGGCAGAGTGGTCGATTGCGTCCGACTTGAAATCGGATGAGGCTAAAACCTCCGGGAGTTCGAATCTCCCCCTCTCCGTTGGATAAAATTTACGTTTAGTAATGGTTCATAAATGAATTAAGCCATTACGCAGATGCTCTGAAAATGGCTTAACTTTAACTATATTTGGTAGCTTGAATGTCTTTCTTATTATGGAGTAATAATAGAAAGTGCTATCTGAAAAACTATAGTTTATCGAGATGCTTCAATAGATTTATTAGCTTCCTTGTAGAGTGCATTTAAGTAATCACGCTGACGTACACCTTGAATATTAGTGCGCTGTTCTAACAATCGATAAAACACTAACCGAGCATCATTTTCACGTAATAGTACATCATTTCCAGCTTGCAATTTTTGATCTTGTACAGATTTTCTTGCTTCACTTTTGGCAGATTCTAGGTAGAATTGGAATAATTTTACAGCTTCTTCATCATTTCTTATGGGGGAAAGAGGAACTTCATTAGCAAGACGACCTCTAATGGCTGGAAGCATTTCACGGTAACGATTAAGGGCATCTGTAGTTAGAGCAACCATTAAGAACAGATATTTAGGGAGTGCATCAATTAAAGCTCGCAGAGCCGATAAATATCTTAAAACTATAGTTTTTGATAAGCTGAAATCTTGCTTTTCTAATTCATCTAGAAGAATAAAAATACCTTCTAGAGTTTTCATTTGTGAACCTAAATATACAATATCTCTTAATGCTCTGGTTTTTGCTTCTACAGTATCTAGACGAAAATTTACTCCGAGTTCAGTATGATGAGTTTTCCTTACAGGTAATCCTAAAAGCCATTGATATGCTAAAGATATACGCTCGTTTCGTTTTTCTTCTGACTTAACCTCTAATAAAGCCTTAAGCATTGTTTTAATTTCACTCATTCGCACAAATTCTAATAATTTATCAATATCTCCTATCTTTTGTTTTTCCTTAGCAAGTGCATCAATTGAACGACGTAAATATTCTTCTCCTAAATTTTCAAATATAGATCTAATCAGTGGATCAAAAAATGGTTCTGGATCTGGAACGTATCTAATAACGAAAAAACCATGCGGAGAAAGTTTTTCACGCAAAGCATTTTCATACGCATTCAGAAGGTTAGTCTTTCCAATTCCCTGACTAGCAGTTATTGAAATTACATGAGACTTGCGATCTGAATAAAATGTCTTGACCGCAGCATCAACTTGTTTATCTGCTTCTGTTGACATATGCGGATGACCACTGGTTTGTCCAGCACTGGGAAAAGGGTTACTCAATACACCAAACTTTTTGTAGAGCAATTTGGGTTGCTCTTCTGGTGCGTTAGCAGTAGCCTCATCTGTAAATAAATTTTCAAGAGGCATTTTTAACTCCTTCTAGCTTGATACGTACAGCAGATGTACCAGGTATAAGAAAATCTCCATGATACAGATAAACTTTTTCTAACTGGGGAAGTCTGTCACTTGTCTTAATTATCCACAAATCGTGCTGTTCAAAACGAGTATCTGGAGTAGACCCTTCAGCATAGACATTCACTAAGTTTTGTTCTTGCGCTTCTTTCACCAATTTTCTAGCCAATATGGGATGAACAGCATATCTAATAGCTAGTTCTTCTAACCAGCGACCAGTAAGTATCCATTCTGTGTCTTCCTGTGAACGAATTAATTTATAAATATCTACTGCTAAATTAGCAAAATCTAGTGAATTAGGTATGTTATCAGTGGCAACAATTTTTTGATTTTGTATATTCAACCAAGCACAGGCTGCTTCACCAAGCTTGATGTAGGTTGGTTTAGCTTTATTTGAAATTGGTAATGTGCTATATTCAACACTTCTGTTCTGATTTACATAGTTACATATTGCGTCAAATGATGGTATTTTCTTCAAAGAAGATAAAACTTTTATATGATTTTCGTTCAAGATACTTTCCCATAGAAACTTTAGTAATTCTGTACATATAATTTTATTATCATTAAGCTCAACCAATTTTCCACTATGCAGAAAATTTTTATACAAACTATAGCGAGATTGATGTGTTAAACCCAATTTTTCTTGAGCCTCTTGATTAGTTAGTTCTCCTTTGTCTACTAACAATTTCATTAGTAAGAACATCTGATCTGGACTAAATGCATATGCCTTAGCTATTGCTTCTATATTTTGGCTAGAAATTGCATCAGTCTGATCTTGGCTTTCTATGTCAGTTGATAGCGCAATAGAGGTATTATCTGTTGTTGCAGAGGATGTTCCAGAGTTAAAATTTCCCCAAAGAAGATCATCTTTGACGTGAAGTGGTTGCCAAGTATATTCCCCAGGTATGCCCCATAGCTCTAATGACTCGTTAGTGTTGTAATTTTGCAAGCGCAGGCAACCAAAAGATACAGCTAATTCCCAAAGGACATCTGTTAGTGGTACTGTATATATTTTTTGACTGAAAGGATGAAAAAGAGAGCCAGTGAGTTTTCTACCATCAAATTTAGGAAAAGAACGAGATTCAAAAAAGAACACATCCATTCCTTCAGCCATCGTCATTCTGGCTAGACCCTGATCGCTAGTTAGAAGAGCTAGGGCATGATCCGGGCGAACTTGAGTTTGAAAGCGTCGTGCAGTTTCTAAAATCAGACGATCAGCAAAACTCCTAACAATCTCTTGTAGTTTAAGATTACCATCTTCAGGATCGCTACTCGGTGTCACAATACCCCGCAGGGGATCTGCACCTAAGTCACCACGTTCTATTTCTGCATCTGAAAATTCTAGACGAAGTAAAGTTCGTTGACCACCCTGGCTGAGAATATGTTCTCGAAGTGCCGCAGCAACAGGTTTGTTCTTTTTTTGACTGTCTCTGCGAGTTGCAAAGTACCTATCTACCTGATTAATTATTTCCATGTGAACAATAGCTGGTACTTTTATTCTTGCCCAAGGACTAAGAAACCGACATATAAAATCAAGTCCCCCTTGGTGAATAGCTGATGTATCTGTAACAATAGTTATCGGTTTTTGCAAAGGTATTTTGCCAATAGTTTCAACATCAAAAATAGGTAAAAGTAATAATGTCCTCCGTAGTACGTCCTGCAATCCTTCTCTGAAAGCCTTTTTAACTCTATCTTTATCTTTTTGAACTCTGTCTTTATTCTCTACATTATCAAGAGCTTTAGTAATATTCTCATTGAGTTTTTCTAAGGATAGTACTTGCCATTCAAACCCACCAAATTTAGCCGCACAATACTCATCATATCTAGTTTCATTTTCAATATATTGCCCTCCTGGTTGTAATGTAATAGTTCCAACATTGACCCATTTGTCACGTCCAAAACAAATATCTTCACCAAGAAATATTTCAAATGGCTCTCCATTCTTACCTATTTGGGCGATACATTTTAGTGCATCTTCTTTACTAAACAATTTTAATTTCATAAAGTTATTATTTTAATGAAGGGATACATTGACATCTGGAACATTAACAAACGTATCACACACCCACTGAATATGCTGGCGTAATGCCAAAAGTTGATGTTGACGAAGGTTGACACTATCACTATTAGATAAGCGTCCAAGCTCTTCTAAATCACTCCAAGATGATTCGTCATTAGACAATATCTCGTCTATTACTTGGATGACTTGCTTAAACTGTTCTATTCCACGCTTTTCAGGTTTTATTACTAGTGTAAATTTTTCAATTAACTCTTCTCTTAGTCGCTGAGTTTGCTCACTGCTAGTCACTGAGCCAAAGGGATCTCCAAAGGGTTCCCAAGAATAAATTTCTTCTTGATAAAATGTCGGTTCAACTAAAGCATTTGTATTGGTATCTAAGTATTTTTTACCCCAACGACAAGGTTGCCAAAGAACAACCTTTAATGGACTTGAACTATTGCTGCTCACAAGAATTAATTCTCCAAAGTAATTATTTATGAATATCTAGATTAAATGTAACTGTCAAATTACTTTTTATTTATGAATCATAGGTTTTGAGGGTCAAGTCACAAATGAACTGATTTTTTTGGGTATTATAATCATAATTTGAACTTAGTTAAACTTTATCAAAAGCGAGATACGATCGCACTCCCTTATGCTTGCATTATGCTATCATTTTGGTAAATTCTACTTTGAGGTAAAGCGATGGCTACCCTTTATGTAAGAAATTTACCCGATGATTTATATGCCAAGCTGCAAGAGTTAGCGGCATCTGAACACCGTTCTATTAACGCCCAAGTTATAACTCTGTTAGAGCAAGCTTTGAAGACTGAAGCACAGCAAGCAGAAGACCAGAAACGACAGAATGTACTTAAAGTCCTAGAAGAAAGTCGCCAACGTCGCCGTGTGAATCCAGCAGACTTCGCATTGCCTGATAGTACTGAAATGATTCGAGAAGACCGCAACAGATGAGCATTCCTCTTAAATGCGTGGTGGATACCAGTGTGTGCATCAAATATTTTATCTCTGATCCACTAACCCCCAAAGTTAACCAACTTTTTGATCACCTTGCCAATCCACAGACAGAAATGTTTGTTCCAGACCTTTTTTACATTGAGTGTGCTAACGCCTTATGGAAGTATGTCCGTGCAAGGATGTACACTGGTGCTGAGGTTCAGGCAGATTTAGCTACTCTCAAAGCTTTTCCCTTGCGTGTTGTCTCAACGGCTGATTTGATGGCGGATGCAGTTACGATCGCCTTAAATTATGGCATCTCTGCCTACGATGGCTCTTATGTCACACTTTCACAGGAGGTAGGTGCTACTTTGCTGACTCTCGACGGTAAGCTGGTAAAAGCTTTAAACGCTTCGTCTTACAATGTTTGCTCGTTTAATGACTTCGAGGTTCCGCCGTTGGAGTTGATGTAGAAGCGATCGCCTTTCCTCACCCTAAAGCATTAGATAAGACTAAACATCTTGATACAAACTCAGAATTGGGGAAATTAAATTTTTATCACCGACTTACTTAGTTGCAATAAAATTAGTTTGTAAAGCAGGGGATAAACCTGCTGTTTTTTAATATTCAATTGTCAAAAATGCCTTTTACTTATAACCGCACGGTTCGCTTTCAAGATACTGATGCTGCTGGGGTAGTTTATTTTGCTAATGTTTTGGGTATTTGCCATGAAGCTTATGAAGAATCTTTAGAAGCATCAAGTATTAATCTCAAAGATTTTTTTACTAATCCGTCTGTGGGGTTTCCCATTGTTCATACTAGTGTCGATTTTTTGCGCCCTATGTTTGTCGGGGATAAGTTACTAATTAGTTTAATTCCCCAAAAGATCGGTGTTGAGAAGTTTGAAATTACTTATGAAATTACTGTGGCTGAGGTGGTAGTTGCTAAGGCTATTACTCGCCATGTTTGTATTGATGCAAGTACTAGGAGGAAACAGGAATTACCTGATGAGATAGTTCAGTGGTTGGAGACGAACCGCAAAGACGCAGAGGACGCAGAGAGAAGAAGGTCGAGAGAGATTATGTAATGGGGTTTTGGAGGAATTCTGCGGCTATTTGTTGTAATTGTTGGCGGTTAATTTTACCTTGGGAGTTACGGGGTAAGTTTTGCTGGGGAATCCAATATTTTGGAATTTTAAATTTGCTGAGTTTGTCTTTGAGTAGGGTTTGGATTTTTAAGGCAGAGATATCTGAGTTTTTGGGAATGTAAATCGCTGTTAAAGCTTGTCCCCAGTGTTTATCTGGGATACCGATGACACAAATATCGGCAACCATTTGAGTTGATTGTATAGCTGATTCAATCTCTGCTGGGTAAATATTTTCGCCACCTGTAATAATTTTGTCGCTGTTACGTCCGACTATATTTAAATGTCCTTGTTCGTCTAAAAAACCTAAATCATCTACTTGGAAATCATTTTGATTTTCTCTAGTTTTAGGATAGTAACCAAGGGCTAAAGATTGAGCATGAATGGTGATATTTCCTATTTGATTGGAATCTAAAATTTCGCCTTGCTGATTGCGAATAGTTACTTTTGCATGGGGAAGAATTTGACCACTGCTAATTTTACCTCCAAGAAAATCATCTGGTTTGAGGGTAGCAATTTGAGAGGCGGTTTCTGTCATCCCATAAGTAGGTGCTAACCGAATGCGGTGAAATCGGGCTTTTTCTAGTAGTTCATTCCATGCTGGCGCACCTCCTAAAAGTACAGTATTAAATTGAGATAACCAATCAGTTAATTCTGGATTTTGCAGGAGGCGTTGTAACTGTGTTGGTACTAAAGATATGAAAAATTCTGATTGTTTAATGTTGAATATCTGACCTGTTTCTACTGCTTTGAAGGGTAGAATAGCTAGTTTCCCTCCAGTAGTGAAGGAGCGCATAAATTGCATTAAACCGCTCACGTGGTATAGCGGTAATAGGCAAAATGAATTGACTTGCTTTAGTTGAAAGTATTCTGTAAATCCTTGTACTGATGCTGTGAGAGTTTCCCAAGTATGGATGGCAAATTTAATTTCTCCTGATGAACCACCTGTAGGAATCATGATCGTTGGGCATGGGGCATTGGGAATTGGGCATTGGTAATTATTCCCATTCCCTATTCCCCATTCCCTATTCCCCATTCCCAAAATAATATTTGGCTGTACTAAATCAAAAACTTGTCGCCATTCTTGTGTTACCCAGTCGGGGTTACAAAGAAAAACTGGACAATTAGCTGCACTAGCGGCAATAAAACTTGCTAAAAATCGTAATGGTTCGCGTTCAGCTAAGATGATTTTTGGTGGTGTTCCACATTCTAATAGTTGTGTTAGTTCTAAATATAATTCTTGAGCTATTTGATTAAATTCATGGCGATCATAACCGATTAGCCAATCATTTTGAGCTAGCTTATTCAGACACTCTAAAGGTCGTTCCATAAAGTTTGAAAGCACGTATCTTCTTGTTCAAAAAAATGGTCGATGCCAAAACCAATCGCTCTGTTGTTTTGGGATAATTCGGCTGCTAGCTTGAGTGCTGCAAGTCTAGCGATCGCAGTTTCAAATACTGATGAAAATACAGTATCAATTTGATGCTGGTGGCAAAACTTTCTCAGACGAGATGGCGATCCAACTATCCCAGGTTTAATCACAAAAACCCCTCGCCAACCTTGTTGATGACAGGCGGCGAGTTGTCCAAGTGTGGCGACAGATTCATCTAAAGCGATCGCAGTTTCATAATTTGTACTCAATTCCAACATCTGCTGAAATTGTTCGACGGGGAGCGGTTGTTCGATAAATTCAATTTCTAGGGGTAGTTCTGAATTTGCCTTGAGATTATCGCAAGTCCGCAGCCATAAGTTAGCTTCTTCATAGGTGAGTCCACCGTTGGCATCTAATCGCAGTTTCGTAGAGGCTGGTAAAGTTTGTATCAGTGACTCAAAAATTTTTAGTTCATCTGCGATCGCATCCACACCAATTTTCCACTTAAACGTGCGATATCCCTGCTGCCACAACGTTTCCCATTGATTTAAAGCCGCTTTCCCAGATGATAATAAGCCGCTATAGCGCAAGGAGTGAAGCACAGAGGATGAATTTAAATTCTTCTCCCCTGCTCCCCTGCTTCCCATCTCCCACGCTGACTCAAAGCCAAATTGACAAGCTGGTAACTCATCTGGAATGGAGAAAATTATCTCGTCTGTGATTTCTTCTGAGAGTTGGCGACAAAAGTCTAAAGCTTTTTCTAGGGTTTCGGAACCAAACCAGCTAATGGGGGCAATTTCTCCCCAGCCGATTTTACCTGATTCATCGGTGAGACGGAGGATAATACCTTCACGAATATCCCATCTACCATGATTAGTAGTCAGCGATCGCAAAAATCTTCGCTCATATGGACGAAATTCAAATCTGTAGTCATTGGTCATTTTCTCTCTGTTTCAATGCCCCATGCCCTATGCCCCATTCCCCATGCCCAATGCCCTAAAACATAAATCCCAGTCCCAACAGCAAGCAAGCCCAGAAATGCACGGCTACGGCGATAAATTTACAGTTACTAACTTTGTCTGGTTGGTTGTGATTTTCTTGGACGTGGCGGCATAATTTGACAGCAAAGGGTAAACTCACCCAACTTAGTAACGTCCAAACTGGAAAAATCCCTAATAGCACAAACAGCAAGGTGAGGGGATAAATGCTACCAGTAAACCAAACTAAAAGTTGGGCCCCTTTTGCTGTTCCGAGACGGACGATAGGCGATCGCTTGCCTGCGGCTATGTCATCCTTAACTTGGTGAAAGTGTGAGCAGAACAAAATTAAGGTTGTGGCAATCCCAACAATTACTGAAGCTGCTAAACTTGTCATTGACCAAGTTTGGGTTTGGCTATAATATGCTGCCTGCACTGCTAAGGGGCCAAAGGCAAAAAAGCAAATAATCTCGCCTAAACCCTGATATCCTAAACGAAAGGGAGGCCCTTGGTACGTGTAACCTAAAGCACAGCACAGCAGTATTATACCGATAACAGTTAGGTCATGTTGCCAAAAGGCGATCGCTAGTATGCCCAGCAACCCCAAACCTAAACACAAATTTCCTATCCAAAATATCAATGGCTTATTGCCTGTTAAGTTCACCAGAGAATGGTGCTTATTTTCATCGATACCTGTTTCGGAATCAAACACATCATTACTGATATTTTCCCAGGCAAGAATTAAGATTGCCGCGGCTACAAAAGTAGAAAATACTACACCATTGAAAATTTTCGTTTCGGCAGATGCTACTGCTGTTCCCACCCAAATGGGCATAATGGCAACACTATACATTGGTGGTTTAATCGCTGCCATCCATAACTTAGTGTTGGGATATAAAATTTGCTTGGTAGTCATCAGTTGTGATTAATTAAATTACTAGAATATTACTCACACTTGAGATTTTATAATTTCAAGAGACGTTAGATATCGGTCATATACAAACAACTGTCACTTTTACTATGGCTTCTTAACTTTGTGTTGTTAACACTCACTTTCACGTTGCAGTCTCAGGCTGAAACTGTCTTATCATAGTCTGAGAACACCACAAATAAAGCAAACTCTACGCTGGTGAAATAGTAACTTAATATGTTACCTGTAAAAATACGACCACGATTAATTACACTTTAGGAAGTGAACTTAAAAAAAATTTACTATCGTTAAATCCATGACAGTTTTACCATGTCGTAGCAACTTCTTTGTAAAGCACAAAGATTTATATCAATTTCTGGTAGCAGTGCAAGAAAAGTGCGTCAAAAATAATTGCAGACAAATTGTCAATGTCTCCCAAGAAATTGATTTAGTTGACCCTTTACTTGTATTGGATAAACTTACACAAGCAAATGAAATAAATTTTTACTTTGAGGATAGAGGTAAAGGAGAAGCGATCGCGGCAATTGATGCTGTAGCAAAATTACAGATCGATGGCTCAGACCGTTTTATTCAAACAGAATATTTTATCAAATCTTGTCTAAAAAATATAATTAATTTTGGTAACGCAAACCAACCTTTTTCTGGGCCTCACTTTTTTTGCTATTTCAGCTTTTTTGATAACAATGCCCAAGTAGATTATCCATTTCCATCCGCTACCATTTTTCTTCCACGTTGGCAAGTAGCCGTAAAAAATCAGCGTTGCATATTAGTAACAAATATAATTATCAATCCAAATGTAAATATTGAAAGATTATTGGAGAAAATTCAAAATAAAATTGAATTTATCCAATCTTTAGAAAATTACTCTGCTAATATTGATTATTTTCCTAAAAACTTATATAAAAAATCTGTTACAAATTCTGCCCAATTTAAACGTTCAGTAGTATCTGTTTTGGAAAAAATTCGGTCTACCCATTTAAGTAAGATTGTCTTAGCAGATATATTAGATGTCAAATCAAGCAATCACTTTAGCTTAGTTAAATCATTAACTAATCTTAGACAAAATCATCCTAATTGCTATATTTTTTCTACAAGTAATGGCAAAGGACAAAATTTTATTGGTGCAAGTCCAGAAAGATTAATTAGTATTAATAATCAACAGTTAATCACTGATGCTTTAGCTGGTTCTGCACCACGAGGTAAAACCCCTGCTGAAGATGCAGCTAATGCCAATAGCTTACTAAATAGCGAAAAAGAAAAGCACGAACATTCACTAGTGCTTGATTTCATAACTCAACGTCTATTTCAGTTAGGTTTATCACCTCAAATATTAGCACCCCGCCTACGACAATTATCGAATATCCAGCATTTATGGACACCAATCAGCGCTACAGTTCCGATTAATATACATCCATTAAAAATTGTTGGACAACTGCATCCTACACCAGCCGTTGCAGGTGCAGCACGAGATGTTGCTTGTGCCGAAATTCGTCGTTATGAAAGCTTCGAGAGAGGTTTATACGCTGCACCTCTGGGTTGGATAGATTCTCAGGGTAACTGCGAGTTTATTGTGGGAATTCGTTCAGCATTGATTGATGGCGATCGCGCCAGATTGTATGCTGGTGCTGGTATCGTGGCTGGTTCTGATCCTGACAAGGAGTTTGCAGAGGTGCAGCTGAAACTTCAAGCTTTACTGAAAGCCTTAGTTTAAAGTTAATTACTAATCTTGTATGCCAGCTAAGGATGTTTACCACAATTCTGTTAGAAACGCTCTTGAAAAAGAGAGTTGGCATATTACCAACGATCCATTTATCTTAAGATGGGGTGCAAGAGATTTATATATTGATTTAGGTGCTCAAAAGCTAATAGCAGCAGAAAAAAGCGGACATAAAATAGCAGTAGAAATTAAAAGCTTTGTTGGTGCTTCTCCAGTAACCGATTTAGAAAAGGCTCTGGGACAATATATTTTATACTACGATATTCTCAATCGTTTAGAACCAGACCGCCGCTTGTATCTTGCTATTCGTCAACAAACATACTCAGAATTGTTCCAAGAACCAATTGGTAAGATATTGATAGAAAATCAGCGTCTTTGTTTACTCGTCTTCGATTCAGAACTAGAGGTGATTCTACAATGGATACCTTAGATAATTATCGCAAAATAATTGAAGAAATATTAGCCGAATATGCCCAACTTCCCTACGCTCATGGGGAATTAGAAAGACAGCTAATTATTGATGAAAATGCAAACCATTATCTGCTACTCACACTTGGCTGGGAAAACAAACAACGGGTACATGGATGCCTTATCCACATTGATATTATCAACGATAAAATTTGGATTCAAAGAGATGGAACCGAAGATGGTATCGCTAATGAACTCGTCAGTGCCAGTATTCCTAAAGATCATATCGTTCTAGCCTTTCAACCTACTGAGGTAAGAAAGTATACTGATTTTGCTGTTACATAAATTTTAAATCTAGCGATCGCGCACTAAACATACTTACCAAACTTGATATAAATCTTTCTGAGGAGGGACGGACTTACTCAAACCTCACGAGAATATGGAAAAAGTGAGTTTGCTTTTAATAACCAATAAAATCTGTAGTCTGGAGTTAATAATACAATGGCCGATGTGACAAATATAGCGACTAAGCTTGCCGATCTAAAGCTTTTTCAGAATGTTCTGTTGGAAAGTGAGCAAAAGTTAATAGAACAGACGGACGACAATACGATTTGCGAGCGGCTCGAAAAAATGATAAGCACCGATCGCGAAAATCTCGGCATCATCGAAGCAGTTGTTTCTAAATACGACAACGCAGCAGAACCTCGCGACATTACTCAACAACATGCCCAGAAGGTAAGCCAAATGATGAGCGGCTCTGAGCTAACTCTGTATGACAAGTACCTACAGCTTGAGTTGCTAAAGCATCAACAGACAATGACTGGGCTGGTTCTACACAAGGTTGCCCAGTCCTTGAACGATGATCTTCAAAATTTGATGGAACCGCTCAACCGAGTTAATTTTGAAAATCGCGCTCACCAAGAGATTCTTAAAGGCGTTCTTTACTTCGTCGGAACGCGAGAGATAGCTGGTAAGGAACCTGATATGGGTCTGTGGGCTAGCATTGAACAGGGAATTGCAGCCCTTAAGGGTGTTGTAAGCAGCGCCGTAAGCTAGTAACAATGAGTGGCAGAGGGCGCGTCATTCATGAAACGTAATAGATTCAGATGATTTATGCTACATTGAAGCATATTTTTCAGAAGAACAAAGCGATCGCCTCAACCTCGAACGCTTTGTAGAGAGGGCATTTTTTGAGGCAGGTAAAGCATTGGCTCAATTGCGCGTTCGTCCTTGACGTTGCCGGGGATTAGGAAAAGTATTCAGCTTTTAGCAGTTCCTAATCCTTAGTCTCTAATCCCTTGCCATAGAATAAATTGCAAGGCTTAAGCTCGACTTTATCCATTTTTGATTTACTCAGGCAGCGTAAACAGCAATATCCCTCAAACGCTCAAATAAAAGACGAGGGACTTTTATTTGAGTGGTTTCGGAAGATGTGGAAAAAGTGCTGCGAGCAAAAAATCACCTAACTAAAGCCAATGCATCGGAAAAAGTAGGCAAAGCTTTGGAGTACCAAATTGTTTGATTGTGCAAGAAAAATTATACTTGCTCACAACGGAGGTTAAGAATCAACGAAAAATCAGCATTTATCGTTTGATTTATTTTCACAGCTTCAAAGCGATGTCTATGACGGGCTATGCCTAAATTTTTGTCAATAAGCATCGACTAATGCGACTTTTTTTGAGTTTGTTCAGAATTAGAGGGTCTTGTTGAGATAATGCGTTTGTCCTGATTTGATACTGAGTAAACTGCTAGACCCCTAATTAGTTGCTGGAATACTTATGTGCTTATATTTTGTTAAATTTTAAAAACAGTATTTCTTCAGCTGTAAATAATGGGTCACATCAGATTTACACAAAAGATTTTAGGCAAAGAAGCTGCTATCTGCTTCCACGTCAAGCCAGCATCATTCGAGAGGAAGATTTGACCATCACAAGTTCCGAAAGCAGCTATATTCCTGAAAGTGGCAAGGGTTCCTGTGTTGATATTATCTTTTAACCACTCTGGTAGCCCTGGCTCACACTTCTCAAATGTGCCTGGCTCATCAAGTAGACGGCGATAGATGGCTGCTTTGTTACCTGATGGGCCCATAGAAACAGTCATCAAAATTGTCTCACCACATACTGCCACGGCTCGTGAGTAGTTAGCATGTATATTTGTGCGATCAAAGCTCCAAGAGTTCCCTCTATCTTGACTAATCGCTAGCCCCTCAGCCGTAGCCGCCAAAACCAAATCCCGACGAGCCGGAATGGTTCGTATCTCGTGAACATCTGCATGAAGGTCAATGGTGGGTTGCCATGACTGTCCCTGGTCGTCAGAGCGCAGAATGCCTCCGACATGCACATTTACATAAAGTTCGCCGGATTCACCTACTGCCATCGAACGAACATCTGGAGGTCCTCCCCACGGTGTATACCATTGGGAACGTCCTTCAGCCGCTTCAAAGCAATTGATCCGATTCGTGCTTCCATCATTAGTAATGCGGAGGAGATGAGCTTGCGACGTTCCTACCAGAACCGCACCCTCAATCGGCATGATGCAGTTCAATCGCAAATCATTTATCACAGTGACTTGATGCCACTTGCCGTTAAGGTCGCGATGCCATATTGAATTGCGATCGGCGATCGCCCACAGTCCATCTTGGCTCAAGGCAAGAGCAGTGATGGAATAACCTTCAAGTTCTACATACTGTTTGGAGTCAATAAACAGCAACCCATCAGATGTTCCTGCTATTACTAGAGGTTTAGGCATCGCCTGCTCGGCATTGGCAAAGTCTGTATTTGTTTGCTTGTGCTCAATCGGCTTCACGATTTGCTGCTCTGTCTTGTTCATAATCTAAATCTACCTTAAGTACTGTCATTATTGGTTAACATCAGTCCTACAGCACTTGTTCTTATGTCAACGAACACTGTCTGATTGACGAGTTTCTTTATTGATGCAAAGCTTTAGATTTGCATAAGTAAGTCGGTGCAATAAAACCAAACTATGTGAAGAAAAGTTAACTAAGCTAAAATTTTCTTCACTCCTGCCTCCTGCCTCCTGCCTTCTCTCAACGATAAATTTTCCCACCCTAGCTACTTAGTCCGTCTAGCTAGAGATACCTAAGTTTCATGTTATTAAGGGCTTTACATGTGTTCATCTTTCTTGAGAAGTAACCTATATAGAGCTTTTGCAGGATTTAAAGCCGTAGTCACATAGGTTAGGACATAAGTATGGGGTGAATGCTAAAGTTAGCAACAGTTATTACCTCCACCAAGAACTGCCCTCTGCCTCCTGCTATAAAACCTCGTTTCCAGCCTCTGAGTGAAAATGCTTCTCATTGGGCTGCTTGCCGCAAGTCAAGAGGCAGCAGCTCACCATCAGGCATTCCCAGTCTGCAACTGGGAACAAGACAATGGCGATCGCGCCAGATTGTATGCTGGTGCTGGTATCGTGGCTGGCTCCGATCCTGACAAAGAGTTTGCAGAGGTGCAGCTTAAACTTCAAGCTTTACTAAAAGCGTTAGTTTGACATTCAAAAAAGGAAGTTTTTAAACAGACTATTTAAGTTGATTTTAATTATCCAAAGAATTGTAGGCTTCATGCAGTTTGGCGGCTGACTCTTCTAATAAGCGTTGTTCATGAGCATTTCTTGGTAACACCAGTTGGCGCTCAATACCTTGGGAGCTAATGATACATGGAAGTCCAAGAACAACTTCACTACCAACTCCATAGTTAGAATCTGCTCTGGCCGATACTGGAAATATCTGCTTTTCATCTCGCAGGATGGTCTCAACTAACTGACAAACTACTATTGATATGCCATAGCTAGTATTTCCTTTACGTTTAGAAATGTTATAACCTCGCTTACGGGTTAACTCTGCGTACTCTTGCTGAATTTCTTCCAGCGTTGCTCCTTGTGGTATGGGAAATTCAGCTAACGGAATTCCCCCAATAAATGCACTAGACCAAACGACAAACTCACTGTCTCCATGCTCTCCAATCACATAAACACGAACATCTTGTTTACTAACGTTCAGTCGCTTACCAAGTTGATATCTCACTCTAGCAGTATCAAGAACGGTTCCTGAACCAAAAATTAGGTTTTCTGCTCTAGTGGAACTGGCGATCGCAATCCGCGTTAGTACATCCACTGGATTGCTAACAATAAGTATGATCGAATTCGGTGCAACTCGATCCAATTCTTTTATTGTTGAACGCACGATCTCTGCATTATCGCTCAATATATCTAATCGGCTTTGTCCTTCTTTTTGCTGCACCCCAATAGTCACAACAATAATATCAGAATCCGCTAAATCTTCATACTGATTTGATGGTATAATCTCCATGTCTTTAAGTAGGGGAATGGTGTCTTCAATATCCCATGCTTGCCCCTCAGCTTTTGATAAAGTTCGGTCAAAAAGGACAACTGTTACACATTTACCAAGTAGCACTAAATCATTTGCTATATTTGCACCCACATTACCCGCACCAATAATACCGACCTTGGATATTTTGCTACTCATGCCAAATCTATTTTTTTGTAACTGACCCGATAGGTTAATGTTAACTCCGAACTAACCTTTTAGAGTCAAGATTCTTGAAGCGATCGCTTTGTCTCAAAGAAGAGATTATCTTTACCTAGATCCCCTAGATCCCCGAATTTTCAAATAAGTCGGGGATCTAACTTTTCACGACTGATTTAGAATTGCTATATGTGAGAATATTTTACACTAAATCCTGATGAGTAAAAGCTTTAGCATTCGCTCCGGTGTAAGTAGCCACAATATGACCATCGCCAGTCATTTGATATTTGTATGTCACCAATCCTTCTAAACCAACGGGGCCGCGAGGAGGCATTTGTTGCGTACTAATTCCCACTTCTGCGCCGAAACCATAGCGGAAACCATCAGCAAATCGGGTAGAACAATTGTGGAATATATTGGCTGAATTTACTAGTCCAAAGAAAGTTTCCACAGATGCCGAATCTTCAGTAATAATGGCATCGGTATGACGAGAACCATATTCGTTAATATGAGCGATCGCATCTTCTATAGAGTCTACAATCTTTATCGATAAAATAAAATCGCTATATTCTGTTTCCCAGTCTATCTCTGTTGCAGGTACGATGTTAGGTAAAATTTGCAAGGTGCCTCGATCGCCTCTTAATTCTACATGGCGTTCTTCCAAAGCCTTAGCAACTTTTGGTAAAAATTCTGTAGCAATTGATTGGTGAACTAGCAAAGTTTCAATTGCATTACAAACAGCAGGATATTGTGCTTTAGCATCGACGGTAATCGCAACTGCTTTAGAAATATCGGCGGCTTTGTCTATATAAAGATGACAAATACCATCGGCGTGACCTAGTACCGGAATACGAGTATTCTCCTGCACAAATCTAACAAAAGAATTAGAACCTCTAGGAATAATTAAATCTACATATTTATCTAACTTCAAAAGTTCTAGAGTTTCTTCTCTAGTTGTGAGCAACTGTACCGCCTCTGGATTAACAGCAGTTTGCGATAATCCTTGCTTAATTGCTTTAACTATCGCTTCACAAGAACGTACTGCTTCCTTTCCGCATTTAAGGATTACACCATTTCCCGATTTGATTGCTAAAGAAACAATTTGAATCGCTGCTTCTGGACGTGCTTCAAAAATAATCCCCAAAACACCTAAAGGACAAGTAATTCGTTTGAGAATTAAGCTAGTGTCAAGTTCACGGTGAATCTGCACTTTACCAATTGGATCGGCTAGCTTACCAACATCTCGTACTCCAGCGATCGCATCTCTTAATTTATGTTCATCCAACTGCAAGCGCTTATAAAGTGGTTGAGGAATTCCTTCGGCGCTAGCTGCTTTACAATCAGCAACATTTGCTTGTAAAATTTCATCTCTAGCTAATTCTAAAGCTTGGGCGATCGCCACAAGTGCCTGATTTTTTGCCTCCGTGGAGAGAATCGCTAGCTTACTTGCAGCTTGGCGAGTTTGTCCGGCGATCGCAGTTAGGGGAGAAGCAATATCAAAAATAGTCATAGTACAAATCTTTACTTTTTCCTCATCTTATCAATCTCAGGTTATGTTCATCATTCGTCTTCCTCCAATCGGGTGAACCATTTGGGTAATCAATAATTACTCTGATTGGGTGAAGCAAGACTGGGTTGAAAATATTTATTCTCTAAATATCAAACACGGGCAAAGAGGTAGCAAGTTTACCGCAGCAAAAATATTATAAGTATTATTACAGCTTTTATTGGAAAGTCTTAAACATGATTTATGCGTTCCCCAGGCTAGAGAGACATAGTAATATATGTTTCTCTAGTCTTTTACTTAAGTAGATATTTTATACTGTTATTAATTAAATTTTTACGAAATTGCAGTGACATCGCTGGATCTATTGAGTATTGATAGATCAAATACCACTCCTTTGGTAGGGAGATCCTATGTCATTGCAATCTGCGTTAAATGCCTTAAACCAAAAACGTTATCAAGAAGCGGCTGAATTACTCGAACAATTCTGCCGCGATTGCGCTGAACACAATTCCTCAGATTATCTTTCAGCACAGATGTGGCTGATGAAAGCTTATCAAGCCATAGGCGAAACCGAAAAAGCCAAGGCCTTGTGTCAAAAGTTAATCATGAGTGAAAATCCCCAGGTTCGCAGTTGGGCAGAACAAGCCAATCAATCCTTGGGCCAAACACCATCTAACGTTAGCCGAAAAGCTGGTCGCGCTGCTACGACTGGGATGAAATTAGCGATGGGGGGAGTGGGTGGTAGTTTGGCGTTAGCTTCTGGTGTCACCATGACCTTGCTGTTTGGCATGGTGTTAGCTTTAGGTTTGAGCTTAGTATTTATTTTGGGTAGCGATAATCCACTCCAAGGATTAGCGATCGCTATTGGTATTACTCTAGTTTTTAATATTGCCGCCTTTTTCATATCTCCATTCATCATGGACTTAACCCAAGGCTGGCTTTACCAAACTCGCTGGGTAGAGTTGGCAGAAGTTGAAACCCTCAGTCCAGAGACAGCTAAAGTTATTCGCCAAGTCTGTCAGCAAAAAAAGCTGAAAACGCCGCGTTTGGGAATTATTAACGACCAAAACCCCACGGCTTTTACTTATGGTTCATTGCCGAACAGCGCCCGTCTAGTCGTCAGTCAAGGACTTTTCACATACCTCGATGACGATGAAATTGCTACCGTTTACGCTCACGAACTGGGGCACATCGTCCACTGGGACTTTGCAGTGATGACAGTAGCTTCTACCTTAGTGCAAATTTGTTACTTGATTTACAGCACAGCCAGAAGATTTGGGCGCGGTGGTGGTGATAGCAAAATTAAAGATGCAATGCAAACTGCTGCCCTAGTTGCTTACGTGTTTTATGTCATCGGTACTTATCTAGTGCTGTACCTCTCCCGCACACGAGAATATTTTGCTGACCACTTTGCAGCCGAAAGTACGGGTAATCCCAATGGATTGTCCCGTGCTTTAGTGAAGATTGCCTACGGAATTTTAGAAGAAGGTTCGCGCACACAAGAACCCAGCCGTTTAATTGAAGGGACTCGCGCTTTGGGCATCTATGACCATAAAGCCGCCGCTTCCACAGGAACCGCTTACCGTATTGCATCCGATACTCAAAAAATTGGTCGCGTCTTTCTGTGGGATATGTTTAACCCTTGGGGCTGGTGGATGGAGTTAAATTCTACTCATCCCTTGACAGGTAAACGAGTTCGTGCATTGAGCAACTATGCCGAACAATTGGGTCTACCGACTGAGTTTGATATGGGGCGAGTTATTGGAGAAGGTAAAAGTCTTAATAAAAGTAGACTTTACGGCAACTTCTTTTTAGATGTTGTACTCTACGGTGCTGAAACAATTGGTTTCTTCGCTGGCTTGGTAATAGGCGTGATTTTGTTGTCAAGTTCGCCAAACACAGGTTTAGTATTGGGTGCGCCAGTAATTGGGTTAGGCATCGGAATTCTCATCAAAGCCTTGGTGATGTTCCCCGACTACAAGCAAGCACCGGAAACCGATATTCTTACCCTGATGTCAGACCCTTATGCCAGTCCGTTACGCGGACAACCTGCAAAACTGGAAGGTCAACTTATTGGTCGTGGCGACGCTGGTTATAAATTTGGTTCCGATTTAAAAATTCAGGATCGTAGCGGAATGCTTTATCTGCATTATGCCTCACGCTTTGGCCCTATCGGCAATTTCCTGTTTGGGATGAAGCGAGTCCAAAGCTTGATAGGCGAACAAGTTGGGGCTGTGGGTTGGTTCCGTCGAGGTGTTGCGCCTTGGATGGATTTAATTCAACTCCAGAGCAAAAATGGCACTATCGTCAACAGTTACCATCGCTTCTGGTCATTCATCCTTGGCGGTGGATCGATTATCCTGGGAGTGGTCTTGATTATGTTTTTGAGCCGCAGCTAGCTGAGTTTCTAGCCTGCTGTCGAAGCATTTCTCAGTCCATCCAAGCTTTAATTTGTCAGGAGGTGGTTAGTAACTGCCTCCTTTTTTTAAGGCTACTTATAAATTCAATTCACGAAAACCCTGATATATATAGATTTACCGTAGGGGAATGGCATTGCCCATACGTGTCAACTTATTGGCGCGTATTGAGAGGGCCAAAGTTACCCCCAACAGATACCCAAATACCGTAGCGTGGTGCTGACATTCTTGCCTCCAAATTAAATGGGGACTGGGAAGATACACCTTGTTTTTTATCCTCACCTATGCAAATCTCATAATATACTACTATAAATTTACCGATTTACAGTATATTAGTTCTAGGTGGAAAAATAGATGGCAGGAGCCACAAACTCTATCGAGATGATTGCAAATATTAAGCCATTACTGTTTCATCCCGACGTGTTAACAATCAATTACGCAACTTCCTAGAGGGTATTAAAAAAGGTTCTTCAGTACCTGTTATGCCAAATATTAGTTAAATATCAAAAATAATCTTGAAAACAAAGGTAAAAAGGCAAAATCAGTGCCAAAATCCTAACCTGAAACACATCGACTTCATCAATTTAAAAGAAAAGCCAGGGGAGTATTACAGCATTAAAGATATCATTAAGCATCTCAAAAATATCTTAAGGAGTTAGACAATTACACTATTGTTAGAGCCTTAGACGATCTAGATTTAGCTGTGACATCTGCATCCTTCCTTGTGCAAGCAAAGGTATCTCAAAACCCCATTGTGTTAGACGAGATTGGCATAGCTAACAAAAATTATGCGGTGGGTTTAGCAACTGTACAATCAAAAGCAAATGATTCCAACATCCAAAAATTAAATCAATTGGTTGTCGATCCCAAATTGAAAGACTATATCAATAACTATCTTAAAGGGGCGATCGCCCCTGCATTCTAAACATGATACGGAGGGATAATGAGCAGAACAAAGCAATTAAAATTAGGTGCATTCATGCGCCCGGTAAGCATACACACAGGTGCTTGGCGTTATCCTGGGGCTATACCTGATGGTAATTTCAACTTCCCAGCACTAAAAAAATTCATCCAGAAACTAGAGCAAGGCAAGTTTGACGCATTTTTTATGGCGGATCACTTAGCAGTGCTGAATATGCCAATCAACGCCCTGAAACGCAGCCATACTATCACTTCCTTTGAACCTTTTACCCTGCTTTCTGCCCTCGCTACCGTCACCGAACACATCGGTTTAGTAGCCACTGCTTCCACAACTTATGACGCGCCTTACCACATCGCTCGCCGCTTCGCGTCTCTCGACCATATTAGTGGCGGTCGCGCTGGCTGGAACATCGTCACCACATCCAATCCAGACGCAGCGCTCAACTTTGGATTAGAAGAAGAGATAGAGCATGACGAACGCTATCGGCGGGCTAGAGAATTTTATGATGTCGTCACGGGTCTTTGGGATTCCTTTGCTGACGATGCCTTTATTAAGGATGTGGAAGCAGGGATTTATTTCGACCCCGCAAAGCTTCACGTTCTGGATCATCAGGGAAAATATCTCTCGGTGCGGGGACCATTGAACATCGCTAGACCTGTCCAAGGCTGGCCGGTAATCGTTCAAGCAGGGGCATCCGAAGCCGGACGGCAATTAGCTGCCGAAACCGCCGAGGCTGTGTTTGCACCTGCCGGTAATCTGGAAGCTGGCAAAGCTTTATTTGCAGACATTAAGGGACGGGCGCAGGCAATTGGACGTGACCCAAACAGTATAAAAATTCTTCCCGGTGCTTTAGTTATAGTGGGAGAAACCGTTGCCGAGGCACAGGCAAAGCGTGTTTATTTGGATAGCCTGGTACATTATGACAGTGGAATTTCCAGCTTAAATAGTGCGCTTGGCTACGACGTTTCGGGTTTTGATCCAGACGGTCCCTTGCCAGAAATCCCACCGACTAACGCTGGTCACTCTTCACGAGAAAGAGTAATAGCCTTAGCGCAACGTGAGAACTTGACTATTCGACAATTAGCTCAACGCGTTGGCAGTTATGGCGGGTTGGCTTTTGTTGGTACACCCCAAACCATTGCCGATGAAATGGAAAAATGGCTGTTTGAGGAAGGCTCTGACGGCTTCAACATCATGTTCCCTTATCTTCCTGAAGGGTTGAACGATTTCGTTGACAAGGTTGTGCCAGAACTCCAACGGCGTGGGATTTTCCGCAAAGAGTATGAGGGTACAACGCTGCGTGAAAATCTCGGTCTGGCGCGCCCTGCTAATCGCTTCTTCCAAACCAGTCTGGTGTGAGATGCGATCGCCCAATTAATTAATACCAAGTTCAATGGTCAAATTACTAAAGGTTACTTAACTACTTTATACGTAGCCCACCGATTGTAATCTTATCTAAATCATTTTGCAGATAACAGTTACGTTTTGTCAGGGGGACTCTTCGCCCAACACAAACACCTGTTGTATATGAGATTTTAAACCCCTTCAAGTAGGATATTCAGTTTTCGGCTCCTGTCACAGCTAACTCGTCGGAATTGCCAACTCTGTTCGATTTCATTGCTATAGGCGCATCCTGCTTTCAGCAATGCCCACAAAATTAATAAATAGAAGTCAACAGTTTATCGATTGCAGCGCGAAACGCCGTTGCTGCACCAGCACTCATATCACGAGGAGCGCAGATGCGATTTCTCAAATATGCGAAAGTAATAGCACCCACAGCAGCAAAGATGGGATCAACGCTGCTATTTTTACCACCAGTCCTTCCACCTGATAAAGTTGCACCATTGCCATGAATGAGATAATCAGCTAGTTGTCGCAGGTGAAAATCAACAGCGTCCTTAACTGTGGTAAAATCACCGTCTGCGGCTATTGCTTGGACTCCAGAATTTTTGATAATATCTGCGATCGCAACTTCCCGATTATCGCTGAGTCTTTCAGCCGCTTCGGCTCGATATTGAATTTTCTCACTATCTGCTACATCCAGAGGTAAAGGATTTCCAATCGGTTCTACACCCCATCTACGACGCAACAGTAAATTGTTGGTGATATTATCTGACTTCACTCTATGATAAGCAGGACGCTGATTAAGTGCGTCAAACCAAGCATTAATTCGAGGAAAGCGAGGATTTCCTTTGAGGTGATATCCCCGATACACAGGTAAATTAGCCGCCAATCTATCCAAATGGGGGCTATAGAGAATGTCTACTAAGCTAAATGTACTGACAAAGTAGGGGCCGGGGTATTTAGCCAAAGCTTGCTCAAGTTCATCTAACTTCGCCTCAAATGCTGCTTGTAAGTTTGCCAATTCATCAGCATCTACAGGTGCTTCTCTCAGAAATTTATACGCAATCTCTCTAAAACCGTTAGTCTCGGCTTCTTCAACCAACTGCCTAGTAACAGCGTTTTCCTCTGAATTCTCAGGCAATAATGCTGGATGTGGAAACCTTTCTTCTAAAGCTAAGAGAATATCTTTAGATTCATAAACTAATTTACCCTCAATTTTGGCTGCTGGGACAAGGGTTGTGGGAACTAGGTCAGTGTACCATTTAGGTTTATTACTTAAATCAATAAACTCCGTTGCAAAGGGAATTTCCTTTTCTTCCAGAGCAAACCAAACTCTCTCGCAGAAAGGACACCAGGAATTAGTATCTCGATAAAGCAAGACTGGCAGTTCTGCATTTGGAGGAAGTTTATGTAAACTGCTGGGTATTGGTGCAGTAGAAGGAGATTGTCCTGTCCTCTTTATCCTACGCGCAGAGGTATTTTTTCTAGCAGTTTCTAAAACTTCTTCCCAAGTTGACACTGTGTTTTGAATTGACATTTTTTACCTCGCTTTACTAGGAATGCCGGAAAACACAAATAACTGTTGCTCTTTTGGTGCAGCCAAGTTTTCACCAAGGTATCGATGAAGACCAACACCCATATCTCCTGTAGCCGTAAGCTTGAAGTTTACTTCCTCAAATCCAGATGCACTTAAAATTTTCCGCACATTGTCAGAGTAGTTAATACCGTTGGAGTGTCCGCGAGTCCAAATGACAAAAGCACCCGGTTTACTCAAAAAACTCAAGTTATCTAGTAAGCGATTGAGTTCAGCTTCCTCAAGATTGCCAAAGACACCACACACAATCACAATATCTGCTGGTACTGCTCCTACATAGTTAGTGGCAAGAGTTGCATCACCATTGATAATCTCAATTTGCTTGGCTAAACCCAAAGACTCTATAGTTGCTCGTCCACGCTCAACTAGATTTGAATTTATTTCAACCAGTCGTGCAGAAACATCCTTCGCACGGGGATGATTTTTTAAAGTTCCTAATAAATCTCGTCCGTCACCCGCGCAAACACTCACTATTCGGATAGCGCCATCTGGTGAGGCATTCAAACTATAAGCAATATATTCTCGCACGATTTCTAGACGCTGCTGCAATTTTGGCTCAGTGTCGTATAGGTCGTGCCATTCATACCAATCTTTTGGCATAAAAAGTGATTCCCGTTTGATGCACACTGCGTAGTTTTAAACTACGGTTATTGCATCAGTTAACTGTAGTTTTTATATAAAAGCAGAGTATCACAGACATTCAGATAAAATCAAGTCTTATTTCCTATAACCACTTTTGATGGGATGATTATACGAAAATCTTCCGTATAATAAATAGTTAGCCTGCGGTGATTACAGGCTGTGATGGTAATTTGACCCTATCTATTATCTATATTTAAGATGCCTGTAGATTATCAATCAGTCAGTGAATGTAGGGCACTATTGATTAGTCAGGTCTAGCTCGATTAAATTACGAGGGCGGCGGTTGTGCAGGAATTACTAGAACAACTCGACAACATCTTTGAAGTTCTTGAAAAAGAGTACATTGCACCGCCAATCTCAGATGAAAAATTTCGGCGGCTTGCAGGTAGGCTTCCGTTCAAAATTCCAAGTATTATTGAAAATCTCTATAGATGGCACGATGGAATAGAGCAATTTATTCCTGGCTATGATCTTTTGCCTCTATCCGATGCAATTACTGAATATGAGAAATTGATTGCCTTAGGAGAGGAGTTTCAAGATGAAGACTTTTTTGACAAGAGTTTCTTCCCCATACTTTATGCTGATAAGTCATATTTCATAGTCGATTGCGATCCAAATTATGTAGAAAGTATTTACTATCTAGTTTTTGAAGTCAGAGATATGCAAGAAAGGTATGAAAATCTTGAGCAGATGCTTCGGATTGTCGTTGATGCATATCTGAGTAGAGCTTATTATATGGAAGAGGGATCATTCGTAGAAAATCTAGTTCTTCTGCGAAAAATTGAAAGTAAGTATCTTTCCCCACAGCAGCAGAATGAAAGAGAAGCTGAATGGAATAAACTCTGTGATGAGGTACACGAATTGAAGCACCGCTATCACTCTCAAGAGCAATCGAACCAAGATACGCCGTGGGAAGAATTAGATGTCGGCATATTAAGTCATTCTTCAAGGGATTTACAGAAAAGCATACTTATTAGTCGGCTTTACGATACTTATGATGAACGAGCAATCAGCTATTTGACAGAATTTTTGAGTGATAATAATCCGGAGATTATTGGTAAAGCAGCATTTGGATTAGGTCAATTGAGAGCGCGAGAAAAATTACCTGAACTTCTGAAACTGCTTAATCATTCCGCTCAAGTTGTACGTAATTTAGCGGCTTGTGCAATCAGGGATATTGCCTCTCCAGAAGATGAACTTTTGATACAACCTCTCCTGACTTTACTGGCTGATGAAGCCCATATTGTTCAGCTTTCTGCTGCTGAGGCACTTGGTCGATTAAGAAATCCAAAAGCTGTTTCAAAACTGATCGATTTGTTCATTAGTTCCTTGTCAGATGAAAAATCGAGAGTTAGGTATCACGCCATAAGTGCGCTTAGAGGGATTGGAGATTTTGGGATTGGAGATTTTGGGGTAGTTGAAAGATTGAAGCAACAAAAAAGTAAAGTTTCACCTAGTCAAGCGCGACTCATTGATGAAGCCATAAGGTCGATATAGAAGGATAGTTGTTAGTCTAGTGCGTTGCCCTTTTCCCAGAGATTAATTGTACCGATTCTGTTAATAAGTTGTATCACATCACCAACCTATCATGTAGCCATAACCCTTGTTCTGGCAGTGCAGAGATACCGCAGTCAACTTTCCTATTTCGGCAATTTTTTGACCCTGCAACTAATAGTTATACTTACTTAATTGGCGATCGCCAGACAGGAGATGCTGTGCTAGTCGATGCTATGTATATTTAGAGCAGAGTGAAAATCAAAATTTTTCTACCCAAGGTCGCAATTCCACTTCCCAAGTCCAAGCATTGCGAGGTTGGCGAAAAATGTTCAGGTAAGTTTGAGCGATCGCATCTGGATCGAGTAAACTATCTGGTCGATCGTCTGGTTCTATTCGGGTAGCAGAACGAATTGCTCCATCAATCACAAAATGCGCCACATGGATATTCTGAGGAGCCAATTCACGGGCAATGCTTTGAGCCAAACCCCGTAAAGCAAATTTACCCATTGCAAACGGTGCAGACTGAGGATAACCCTTAACACTGGCGGAAGCACCTGTAAAAAATATCGCTCCTCCACCCGCAGCTAACTGACGTTTTGCCGCCGCTTGTGCTACTAAAAAGCCACCATAGGCAGTAATTTCTAGTGTTTTGGCAACATCGGCTGGGTCAAGTTCCACAAATGAACCCCGAACGCGCCAGCTAGGATTATACACAACCAATGTTGGTACTCCCAGTTTTTGTTCGACATCTGTAAATAGTTGTTCAACTTCATTTAGTTGAGAAGCATCAGCAGTAAAACTGACGGCTCCAATTTCATCAGATAATGCTTTGAGCTTATCAATTTGCCTTGCTGCTAAAGCAATAGTAAAGCCTTCTTTTGCCAATAAACGGGCTAGTGAAGCACTGAGTCCACTACCAGCCCCAACAATTAATGCAATATTTGCCATATCCTCAAGTTCTCCCTTGTGATTCGAACCAGATGACTAAACAATCGCGAAATACTTCAAAAGCAGTTAGGACATTCCCCCTTTTCGAGGGTACATACAGAAAAACCAGTAAAGACATCAAGAATTGCAATTTGTATATCTAATATATAATACGGTAAATCTATTGATTTAGAGTATTTGATAAGCACAGTTCTTAGGGAGAGTGTAGAGAGACAAATTATTTGATCAAAACGACGGATTTTTTGTCAACAATCCAAATTCTTCTTGCTTGTTCAAGCAATTTCTATAGCTTTAGATTAGAAACGCACTCAAATCAGATTCTTTTAGAGCAAAGCTTACAAGCTTAAAGAACTTGATAAGTTATTTGTCGCTGTGGTCAAATAATTCGTCGCTGTAAAACGAAACGCGAAAAATACAGTATGCGCTCCTTGAGCGCTATGTCCTGCAAAATAAAATCAGCCTTAAGTACGAGAAAGATTGTATAAAAAAAATGCATTACGAAAACACTATTTTTTTATAGGGGATGGTGCTAGTAATCCTGATAAAGCACCCAAAGAACCGGTTCCAAGAGCGGTTAGAAGTTCAGGAATTTGTTTGCTGCCCTTTGCTTGTAGACCAATTGCACCTATAAGGCAAATTAATACTGAAGAGGTAAGTGTACCAACAATCATGCGGTAAATCCAGGGATCTGTTTGTATATAGTTTTGTGGCAGATTAAAAGTATTATTTACTGCCTCAGCATTTTGTTGTACACCTTGCTGACCTTTTGAATCATTAAGAGTTGATGGTTGTTTACTTTCCTCAACTAAAGACTGTGTTTCGACTAAAGAGTTTTTTCCATTCTCTGTACTCATAGTTAGTGCATCCTTTTTATTTAATAAAAATAAGCATTGGAAGTTTTCTATAATGGTAATCACATTACGATTCCTCTTTTTCGGAAAAGTAGGAACAATTAGCAAAGTTTTTTTGGCACTCAAGTGAGATCGTCCCTCTGTCCCTTGTGCCTCGATCGCTGTAGAGGATTGTGGAGTGTGTAGTAGGAGCGATCGCGCCCAAACCCAATGTCTCACTTTAAGATAAGTAATAAGCCATCTGAGTAATGGTAGCAGTCGGTTTGATCGATACAGTGGTCGAAAGCGTGATTTCAGTTTACCACCGCCAGTCAATCGCACACCTTATCATTGTTAACGCAGATTTACACTTGCCTAGATACTCTCACCATCAGCAATGCCGACAGTTCTGCTGATGTACGGGCTTCTTCCTGATGAAAGAGAATCTAGCCATCAACGTTTTCTAAAATGGGTTAGATTTTTGTAGCTAAAATAACATTGATTTTCTAGTTATTTTACTTACAGTACGGGGTCTGTGGTTTGCTACTTCAGCCTCATATAATGCCAGTTGCTCTGTGTCCAAACCTTGAGAGTGAGCTTTTACACTTGTTTTGTGTGGTGTTAAAGATAAATCTTTAACCAGACACTAGATGATAGATTAATGGTGCTGACCTACTCAAACTGATTTGAGTTAAGCCGCAAATACACGTAGGCGGCTAGATTAAAATTAGATTAGTATATAACCGAAATATTACTGTAATTTTTGAAGGTTTTTATATATGTAAATGGTTGATTTCAGAGGATATACGGTAACGATAACCAAAGCGATCGCGGTACTTTAATTTTAATAAATCTTATATTATTCAGATTAAAAAACTCAGAAAAGATGACGAAAACAGAATTTAGAAGCTCAAGCTGATAATCAATTCTAGTCTAAAACTAGTACGGTAAAACTCTGACAAATACCAAATGTAGTTCTCCTTGAGAATATGAGACCCATTCTCTAGGTGTATACGTATCTACAAAAGGTCTGAGGCTAAAAACCTCTTCTTTCGCACTTCAGGCTTTGGTAAAGACTTGTGCAATGTGTAGGTTTTTATGATGGAATTTTTAAATAATTTTTTCTCTACTAGCCAGTTTATTCCCCACGGACATTGCTATCTCTGGAAACCAGGATTAGTGTGGTTGCATCTGATTTCAGATGTGTTAACTGGATTTGCTTATTATTCAATTCCAGTGATGTTGGTTTATTTTGTTCGTAAACGGCGAGATATGCCTTTCGGCTGGATATTCCTAATGTTTGGCACATTCATCGTTGCTTGTGGCACAACTCATTTAATGGATGTATGGACGCTTTGGTACCCTACCTATTGGCTATCAGGGTTAGTCAAAGCTATCACCGCTTTTGTTTCCGTATTAACCGCTATAGAGCTTGTGTCATTAATGCCGCAGTTGCTAGCTCTACCGAGTCCTGCCCAACTAGAGGCTGCAAACTACCAACTAGCAAAAGAAATTGCTGAACGCATACGGACTGAGGAAGTGTTGAGGGAAAACGAACAACGCTGGCAATTAGCTTTGCGAGGCAATAATGATGGAATTTGGGACTGGAATGTTAAAACCAATGAAGTTTTCTTCTCGGCTCGCTGGAAAGAAATGCTCGGTTACGAAAACCACGAAATTTCTAACCATTTAGATGAATGCGTCACACGAGTGCATCCGAACGATATTAAGCGGGTGAAACAAGCAGTTCAAGCTCACTTTGCTCAGAAAACACCGTTTTACATTAGCGAGTATCGAGCTTTATGTAAAGACGGCACCTATAAATGGATTTTAGATCGAGGGCAAGCACAGTGGGATGAAAATGGTAATGTAGTACGAATGGCAGGCTCACATACTGACATTACCGATCGCAAGCAAGCAGAGGAGACACTAAATAGCTTACTTAACCAATTAGAAAGCAAGGTTGAGGAAAGGACAGCAGAGTTAACAAAAATCAACGAATCGCTACAGACAGAAATTACTGAACGCCAGCGAATAGAAGAAGCATTACGAGAGAGCGAACAGCGATTTCGGGCTGCATTCCATCAAGCTGCTGTTGGCATTGCCCATGTCGCAATCGATGGAAGCTGGTTGTTAGTGAATCAGAAGCTTTGCGATATTCTCGGTTACACACTCGAAGAACTACAGTTGTTAACTTTCCAAGATATTACTCACCCGGACGATCTTAACACTAACCTGAAATATGTTGAGCAAATTTTAGCAGATAATATTCAAACTTACTCGATGGAAAAGCGCTATTTTCGCAAAGATAATTCCTTAGTTTGGGTTAATCTCACTGTGTCTTTGATGCGCGAATCTAGTGGGGAGCCAAAATATTTTATTTCTGTAGTGGAAGACATTAACGAACGGAAAGCCGCGCAGCGCGAACGCAAGCAGTGGGAGGAGCAAATACAAGCATCACTATTAGAAAAAGAGGTGTTATTAAAAGAAATTTACCATCGGGTCAAAAACAATTTACAGGTGATTTCCAGTCTGTTAAACCTACAATCTGCTTATATCAAAGACAAAGACGATTTGGTAATATTTCAACAAAGCCAGCAGCGGATTGCATCAATGGCTCTGGTTCACGAAAAATTGTATCAATCTCAAGACTTAGCAAGGATTAATTTTGGTGAATATATTCGAGATTTGGTAACAAGTTTATTTACTGCTTATGAAGTCAATGAAGATGCGATCGCTTTGACAATAAATACCGAGGATTATATTTTTCTCGGTTTAGATACAGCAATTCCTTGTAGCTTAATTATCCATGAGCTTGTATCTAATTCTTTAAAATACGCATTTAATCAAGGTAGTAATGGTACTATCAATATTGAAATCAAGAAAATAATTAATCATAATTTAAGGCTAATAGTTCGTGATGACGGGATTGGCTTACCACAAAACTTTGATTTTAAGAAAATCGCATCATTAGGATGGGAATTGGTGGATGCCTTAACCCATCAACTAGCAGGAAATATCAAGATTACAGGTTCTACTGGAGTAGAGTTTCAGGTGACATTTCCTTTACCATAAATACACAATTAATCAAAGATGACAAAGGCAAAAATTTTAGTTGTGGAAGATGAAGCTATTGTTGCTAAAGACTTACAATATCGGCTGAATAAATTTGGTTATCTAGTACCTGCTATTGCTTCTTCAGGAGAAGAAGCGATTAATATAGCAAGAGAAATATCTCCAGATTTAGTACTGATGGATATCAAGCTTAAAGGCTCAATGGACGGGATAGAAGCTGCTGAAGAAATCTATAAGCGTTTGGATATTCCAGTAATTTATTTGACTGCTTATGCAGATGAGAACACATTGGAACGAGCTAAGATAACTGAGCCGTTTGCCTACCTCCTGAAACCTTTTAAAGAAAGAGAACTACAAACAAATATTGAAATAACTTTGATTAAGCATGGTTTAGAAAAGCAATTAAAAGTTAATAAAAAATGGCTAGATGCACTTTTAAAAAGTATCAGCGATGGTGTAATTGCTAGCGATTTACAAGATTCAATCACTTTTATGAATCCGGTTGCGGAAAATTTGACTGGATGGAAACAAGAAGAAGCTTGTGGCAGAAATTCTTCAGAGATATTTAATATTGCTAATGGCGAAACTCATAACTCTATTGAAAGTCCGACTATAAAAGTTCTTCAAGATGGTATTATCGTTAATCTTCCCGCAGAAACAATTCTGATTAATAAAAATGGTGCGGAAATACCAATTGATGACAGCGCTGCACCAATTAAAGATGACAAAGATAATATTACAGGCGCTGTATTAGTGTTTCGAGATATTACTGAGCGCAAACGAGCGATTGAGGCGCGTCAAAAGCAAATTGAGCAAGAGCAACTTGTGGTGCAATGGGAGGAGATAAATCAACTTAAAAATGACTTTTTGAATTTAGTTTCTCACGAACTGCGATCGCCTCTGAGTAATATCAAGATGATGATTCAAATGATACAACTATCTAATAATACTGAGGATGCTCAACGCTATCTAAAATTAATGGAAAGCGAGTGCGATCGCGAACTAGAATTAGTTAACGATCTACTAGACTTACAACGGCTAGAAAGCTCATCCTATCCAGTTATTACACCTGATGCGTTGCTCTTACAACAGTGGTTACTTTGGGTTATCGAACCGTTTCAAATTCGTGTTCAACAACATCAGCAAACTCTACAGGCGAATCTCCCCGCAAATCTTCCGCCGCTATTGTCAGATGGCATTAGCTTGGAACGCATTATAGTAGAATTGCTTAATAATGCCTGTAAATACACACCTGCTGGTGGTGAAATTGTCTTAAGTGTAAGTCACAATTCCTCGGAAACACCTGCAAAAACAATTATTACTGTCAGGAATTCAGCAGAAATTCCGGTAATAGAGTTACCACGGATATTTGATAAATTTTATCGTCTACCCAATGCAGATATCTGGAATCAAGGTGGTTCGGGTTTAGGTTTATCTATAGTCCAGAAATTAGTGGAACAATTGCAAGGAAACATTCAAGTAGAAAGTGGCAATGGATGGACTACATTCACTCTTACATTAATTGATTTATAGTACTCAATAATCCAGAAATTGCTATAGCATTCCTAAATGAGATTGTGAAAATTTTTGTTATGGTTGTCATTTATCCTTTGCGATCGCAAAGGATAAATGACAAATGACTGAACTTGATATGAGATAATTAAACCAAATTATTAAATATCGAAAAATGTCATTAACTATATCTTCTACACCTCAAGGTTTTAGTGCATTCATCACTAATTTGGGAATACGAGATACCACTGATGATTTTGTATTGATTAAATCATCAGTTCCTTGTGTTGCAGATGGAGTCTTCACTCAAAGTCTTTTTGCTGGGCCAAGTGTTACTATTAGCCGCGATAATTTAAAAGATTCACAAGCACAAGCAATTGTCGTTATATCTAAGAATGCAAATGTAGCTAATGGTTCGGTTGGCATCGCTGATGCTCAAGAAGTTCTGCAATTAGTTGCAACTGAAACTGGAATTGCTGCACATAATATTGCGATCGCTTCTACAGGTGTAATTGGCAGACGTTACCCCATTGAAAAAATCCGGACTGGTTTATTAGGATTGGGCAAAAAATTGACTGATGCTGATTTTCATGCCGCTGCTCGTGGTATTATGACCACCGATACAGTAGCGAAACTAGCTACACGGCAAATAGGAAATGCCAAGCTAGTAGGAATTGCCAAAGGTGTTGGCATGATTGAGCCGAATATGGCTACCCTTTTAACTTTCTTTTTTACTGATGCTGCAATTTCTGCAAATAGCCTTCGTTCTATTTTTCGCTCTACTATAGATAAAACTTTTAATTGCTTGAGCGTAGATACGGATACTTCTACTAGTGACTCTGCCGTGATTCTTGCTAATGGAATAGCCGGTGAAGTTTCAGAAGCAGATTTTGCTAAGGCATTGCAAGAAGTTGCACAGGAATTAGTGCTGAAAATTGCACGAGATGCAGAAGGTGCTACTAAAATAATTGAGGTAACTGTAGATTCAGCGATTAACTATACACAAGCTAAAACAGTAGCGAAGGCAATTGTAAATTCACCATTAGTAAAAACTGCTGTTTATGGAGCAGATCCGAATTGGGGAAGAGTTGCTATGGCTATAGGCAAATGTGAAAACGAACAGCAAATAAATCAAGATAAAGTTGTTATTAGTTTTGATAATGTAAAAGTTTATCCTAGTAGCTTAACTGAGGAAAATCTAGAACAGTTACGGCAAATTATGTCTCAAGATAAAGTAGATATTCATGTTAGCCTTAATATTGGCGATGCCTCTGCAACTGTATGGGGTTGCGATCTTTCAGAGGGTTATATAGAAATTAATGGTAAATACTCAACTTGATTAGACTTCTTGCACAACTGCAAAATTTGCCCTTATCCCCCAACTCCTTCTCCCAATTTTGGGAGAAGGGGAGCGAATTTCAAAATCCTTCTCCCAAGCTTGGGAGAGGAATTTAGGGTTAAAGCTCATTGATTCATTGCGCTCGGCGTTGAAGAAAGAACGTAGCGTTTTGTAGATAAGGGTCAATTATTATCCTTTAGGTTAAGTTAACTTTCTGGCTCGAATTTTGTCAAAGATTGTACCTTAATCAAAGAATTTTGCCTGAATCTCGTCCCATCCTCATTTTGTATTGGTTGTATGTACCACTGTTTTATGAACTGCAAAGGTTTAACAATACAAGTGGAAACTAATTGAGTTAAATATCTCCTGAGTTGAGGAGTAGGTTGTCACTGGTTCATCAAATTTTTCCTTTGAATCTGTAGTATTTTAAACGAGATACTGTATGTAAAAAACTATTATAAAACGGTGGTTAAAGAAAAATATTTTTGATAAACTTAATATTAATAATAAATATTGAAATGTTTATCAGAAATATTGCAATATTCATGGCAAACATTGTAATATTCCTGGCAAACATTGCGACATTCCTGGCAAACATTGCGACATTCCTGACAAACATTGCAATATTCCTGACAAACATTGCAATATTCATGGCAAACATTGCAACATTCATGGCAAACATTGCAACATAAATAATTATGCGGACATGATATTACAGCTATTTTCAGCTAAATAGACCACGTGGTAGGGGCGCAAGGGCTTGCGTCCCTACAACAGATGTGGTTCAAATAGATGATTTCTGCTGTAATTACAAACCGATTCGCTCACAACAACTTATCTGGCGTAATTGGCAAATCGCGAATCCGCTTACCTGTGGCATGATAAACTGCATTAGATATGGCAGCCGCTACCCCAACAATCGGAAGTTCCCCCAAGCTTTTGGTTCCTAGTGCATTCACATAAGGATCGCGTTCGTCAATAAATTGCACTTCCATATTGGGGATATCTGCATGAACGGGAATTAGGTAATCGGAAAGGTTAGCACCAACTATTCTGCCCTGATTAGGATCTATTACAGTTTTCTCCATCAGCGCCATACCAATTCCCCAGGTAATTCCGCCGATAACTTGACTGCGTGCTGTCTTGAAGTTAAGAATTCGCCCAGCATCATAAACGCCTACGCAACGTCTAACTTTAATTTCTCCTAACAATTCATCAACTGCAACTTCGACAAATATCGCCCCAAATGAGTGTTTGGCATATTGTTGGCTCTCTGGATTGAGTGAGGATTCCTCTGTAACTTCTAAACTTTCTAATCCGTGACGGTGCAGAATATCGCTGTAGCTGTCTCGCTTTGATGGGTCTTGTTTTGAAAATATTTGCCCTGAGTCAACGGCAATATCTTCTGCTTGCAAGCCGTAAAGCAAAGAATTTGCATCCGCGATCGCCATTTTAATTATCTTATCCCGTGCGGTGATCGCAGTTTGATGCACCGCCTGCGAAACACTCGCAACTGTAACTGAGTTCCCTGTAATCGGGGCTTTGGGAAGATTAGTATCACCTAATTCAAACTGCACTGGTAATCCCAATACTTCAGCAGCTACCTGCGTCATCACTGTATAAGTACCAGTACCGATGTCTTGAGTACCACTTTGTACTTTTACTTCTCCAGTGGCAAAAATTTCTACCTTGACTGATGCAGTTCTAGCATTGGTGGGAAATGTCGCACTTGCCATTCCCCAACCAATCAGGAAATGATTGTCTCGCATGGAACGGGGAATTGGATTGCGTTGTGTCCATCCAAAAATTTCTGCCCCTTTTTGATAACATTCTTTCAGGGATTTACTTGACCAAGGTAATCCTTTGTGCGGATCGATATCTGCATGATTTTTCAGTCTTAGTTCAATTGGATCGATATTTAAGGTGTATGCCAATTCATCCATTGCCGATTCTAAGGCAAACATTCCCGGCGCTTCTCCTGGCCCCCGCATAAAGGTTGGTGTGCCGGCATTGATCCGTCCCAAACGGTATTTAATTTCCAAATTGGCACAAGCGTACATCATGATTGTTGCTGCACCCACTGGTTCGGCAAAGTCATCAAATACGGAAGTTAAAGATGTCCCAATTTGCTCAATGATAGTTAGTTTACCTTCTTTGGTTGCACCTAATGTTAGCTGCTGCTGAGTTTCAGAACGGTGGCCGCAAGCAGTGTACATTTGCGATCGCGTTAGTACAACTTTTACAGGGCGTTTTACTTGCCGAGCTGCGATCGCTGCTAAAATCGTATGCGATCGCAGCAGTGCTTTACAACCAAATCCGCCGCCTAAATATTTGGAGATGACGCGGACATTTTCTTCGGGAATATTCAGAATAGATGAAATTTGGCTTTGGGTTGCAGAAACGCCTTGAGTGGTTTCATATAATGTCAAATTATCGCCTTCCCAGATCGCGATCGTTGCAGAAGGTTCTAGGGGATTATGATGTTCTACTGGCGTAGTATAAACTTGCTCTACTAAGACATCTGCCTGTGCTTTCCCCGATTCAACATCCCCTCTGATGATTTTAGCTGGCATCATCCCAAAAAATATCGATTCGGGTTCAAATATCTCTGTATGTGCCATTGTGACTGTCGGAATGGCTTCTTCGTAGATAATTTTTATCTTACAGGCGGCAGTTTCGGCTTCTTCTAAAGTTTGGGCAATTACAACCCCCAGATGTTGACCATCGTAGTAGATATTATGGTCTTTTTCAGTTGACTGAGGTTGTGGAGGCCCAAAGAAAGGTATTTTTACCAGAGATGGGGTTTGTTGGTAAGTAACGACATCTAGCACACCAGGAGAGACTGCGGCTGCGGATGTGTCTATTTGGATAACTTTACCGCTAGCGATCGCGCTTTGAAAAATCACTCCATAAGTTAACTTCTCGATTGGCACATCGGCTGTGTAAGGTGCTTCTCCCGTTACTTTCAGCTTACCATCAACGCGATCGAGTGGTTTCCCAATAATTTTATTCATAATTTTTCTGTCACAACTGAAAGTGCGCGTACCAAAGCGCGTTTGACTAATTCAATTTTGAATTGATTGTGCGTTTGCGGTTTTGCTTCTTTGACGGCGGCGGCGGCTGCGGCTGTAAAGATATCTTCGTTAATTTCTTTTTCTTTGAGAAATTCCTCAGCTTCCCTTGCACGCCAAGGTTTGGGTGCTACTCCTCCAAAAGCGATGCGTGCTGATTTTATCGTGTTTTGTTCTATATCTAAAGCAACTGCTACAGAAACGAGAGCAAATTCGTAAGCAGCTCGATCCCTTACTTTTAAATAATGGGACTTATAGGCAAAATCTGGAACTTCAATCGCAACAATTAATTCTCCAGGCTCTAATAGAGTTTCTTTTGCTGGTGTCTCCTCTGGTAAGAGATAAAAATCATCAATTGAAATTCGCCGTGATGTTTCTATTCCTTGGATGCAAATCACTGCATCTAATGCCGTCAAAGCTACAGCTAAATCGGAAGGATGAACGGCAATACAATGTTCGCTAGCTCCGAAAATGGAATGCATTCGATTGTAACCTGTAATTGCCGAACAACCTATACCGGGAGTGCGTTTATTACAAGGAAAAACCGGATCACGAAAATAACCACAGCGGACTCGTTGCAGTAAATTCCCACCCACTGTTGCCATATTTCGCAGTTGCGGTGAAGCGCTTTGTAATAAAGCTTGGCTAATTACCGGATAACATTCCTGAATTTGGGGATGAAAAGCCACATCACTCATTCGAGAAATCGCACCAATGCGGATTCCATTCGGTTGAGATTCAATATCTGCTAAGGGCAAACTATTAATATCAATTAATATATTCGCTGTTTGAACTCCATCCTTCATTAACCCCAGTAAATCTGTGCCACCAGCAATAAATGCAGCAGTTTTATCTTGCTCAACTGTGGCGATCGCTACTTCTTCTGAGGTAACTTTAGCATAACTAAATGGCTGCATCTTGCTTTTCCTCTAGCACATCTCGAATCGCCGCAATAATATTTGGATATGCTCCACAACGGCAAAGGTTTCCACTCATGTTTTCTCGAATTTCTGCTTCAGATTTTGGCGATTCTTCCAATATCATCCCTACGGCTGAGATAATTTGACCTGATGTACAGTAGCCACATTGAAAAGCATCATGGGTAATAAAGGCTGTTTGCATAGGATGGAGTTTTCCATCTTGTGCTAATCCCTCAATTGTGGTAATTTCAGCATTGATGTGCATGATTGCCAAAGTCATACAAGAGTTAATTCGCCGATTATTAACTAATACAGTACACGCACCACATTCACCGCGATCGCAAGCTTTTTTAGTGCCTATCAAACCCAGCTTTTCTCGAAGTGCATCTAGTAATGTCACACGAGGTTCTATCTTCAAGGTGTAAGATGTATTATTAACATTCAGTGATAATTCTACTTCCTCTGAAGCGAATATTTTCACTTCCTGAGTAAGTAAGTCTGAAGTTCTTGAAGCTAAAGAATTTTCTGCCATATCTCATGTAGATAATAATTACATCATTTACTATAGTAGCGATAAAAGTCTGCGGTTATTCTAGCGTTACTTCCTGACATTGAGAATCCCAGGTAACGGCAATAATAACGAATGGCAAAAGGAAGGCATAAAGAGCTAACCTTTCAAGCGATCGCTTGTGGGTAATTTACAATAAGCGGCAATGAACTCACTTAAACCAATACATACAGAAGCTGCTTTAAATCTCATCCAAACTCGCGATCGCAATTTTTTTGAATATGAAAAGAGGTAAAAAACATAATTCCTAATGAGTAGCGATGTCTGCGACAAGCCGCTAAGGTGTCTACCCACTACTTATCTGGCTGTTTCTCAAAGCTATATCTCTTTTTGTCAAAATATATACCCATTATTTATACTTTATAAGTAATCAAAGTGGGAAAAGTGCGAAAAGTAGGAAAAGTAGGAAAAGTAGGAAAAGTAATATATTTGACAAAATGTATTGTTAATCAAGTTGTTATACTGTAAATTATTAATATAACTGGTCAATAACAGGCAAATTGCTGATTAAACAAAATTTCTAACATTTTGAACACAGTAAGTGGTGTAGCTATGTCTTCTAGTGGAAATCAAAATTACTATAGTAATCCCGGATCATTCGTAATAAAAAAGTGTTTATTGAAGTGGTCTATATACTATTAAAGATTTCAGGTTGATAAGCTCCATGAATGTGGTATTTTGTCATGAATTATTCAAGATTGCTATCTGTCAATAATTGTAGATAGTAATTCGTATATCAGATAAATTACTACTATTAATAAAAATTCTTTAGTTGGATGTACATTTACTAACTCATCTACATGAAATTCAAGAGCGTTAAGAAAAACCCGCTCGCTCTCGTACAAAGATTATTACATCATTGATGCTTGCTTAGTAATGAAACTAGCTACCTCGGTGGATTAACTTGCAGATTACATACTCGCTGTTTTGAAAAACTTGTGCTGCGATCGCCTACTACTTAATCTGCATATTAGGATTTTTAAATATTGTTAATTTGATTGCGAGAACTTAGATACAATTCTTAGCCAGGTTGAAGAGTAAATACTATGAATGTTGAATCTATTGCGATTATTGGGATGGGATGTCGTTTTCCAGGTGCTATCAATCCTGAAGCTTTTTGGCATCTGCTCTGTAATCAGGTAGATGCGATCGCACCCATTCCTTCCGAACGCGAAAATCTGCATTCTTACTTTATCCCTGACTCTACTTTACAGCAGTCGCAACCCGTTCAAGGTGGTTTTCTAGAGCAGATCGATAAATTTGACCCACAATTCTTTGGTATCACTCCCCAAGAAGCTGCTAGCATAGATCCTCAACAACGGTTGTTACTAGAAATCACTTGGGAAGCTCTCGAAGATGCCGGATTAATCCCACAAAAACTTTCAGGAAGCTCAACAGGAGTTTTTGTCGGTATTGCTGGCTCTGATTACTATGAAATGATGGCAACAGAGCGCACAACAAATGGCTATGCAGTTGCTGGCAATCTCAGCAGTGTTGTTGCTAACCGTATTTCCTACGTGCTTAACTTGACTGGGCCGAGTTTATCAATTAACACAGCTTGTTCTTCCTCTTTAGTAGCAGTTCATCTTGCCTGTCAAAGTTTGCATAAAAAAGAATCTAGTTTAGCAATAGCCGCAGGCGTGAATGTCATGCTGTTACCGGAGTTGACAGCAAGCCTAGCAAATGCAGGAATGATATCGGCTACAGGACGTTGCAAAGCATTTGATGCTCAAGCCGATGGCTTCGTGCGGAGTGAAGGAGTTGGTGTTGTAGTTTTGAAGCTTCTGTCTCAAGCATTGGCAGACTCTGACTCTATCTATGCAGTTATCCAAGGTAGTGCAGTCAACCAAGATGGACGTAGTAATGGGCTGGCTGCTCCCAATCTGCAAGCACAACAAGCACTACTGCGGCAAGCTTATCAAAATGCTGAAATTTCACCAAGTTCTGTACAGTATGTTGAAGCGCAAGGAACTGGAAGTTTGTTGGCGGATGCGATTGAACTTAAAGCATTGGCAAGCGTTTTAGGAGAAAATCGTCCTCTAGGAGATAAATGTCGTGTTGGTTCCGTCAAAACCAATATCGGACATTCAGAAGCTGCTAGTGGAATTGCCGGATTGATTAAAGTGGCGTTGTCTCTCAAATATGGAAAGATTCCGCCAAATATACATTTTCAGCAGCTAAATCCGAATGTCCCGCAAGATAAACTACCTCTGCAAGTACAGCAAGTATTAGAGCCTTGGCCAAGCGATCGCCCTCGCATTGCAGGCGTGAGTACCTTTGGCTTTGGCGGCACAAACGCTCATATAGTGATGGAAGCTTCCCCTGATTTGGTTGCGGAGTCTTCTAATATTGATCGCCCCCTACATTTGCTGACTTTATCAGCCAAAACAGAAACGGCATTGCGATCGCTAGCCCACCTTTATCACGAGTTTTTAGTTAATCATCCTGATGTGTCAATTGCCGATGTTTGTTTTAGTGCCAATACTGGTAGAACCACATTTAACCATCGGCTGGCTGTGACTGGGAAATCTACAGTACAAATTGCAGAACGTTTGGAGGCGTTTGCATTATGTCAAGAGTCCGTCGGGTTAGTGAGTGGTTTGGTGAAGCCAAAGAAAGTTCCAAAGATTGGATTTTTGTTCACTGGCATGATTAACGAGACACTAGAACTGGATCGTCAACTGTACGAACAAATGCCCATCTTTCGCCAAGTTGTCGCTCGCTGTAATGCGATCGCCCAGCCGTTACTCGGAAAGTCCCTTCTCGACTTTTTTCTCTATCCCGCCACTGTTGGAGAAACTCCTACCGATGAGATGGGCTACTGCACGGCATTATTTACACTGCAAATAGCACTTTGCGAGTTATGGAAATCTTGGGGGATTGAACCGTCGGTTGTGATGGGAACAAGCTTGGGAGAGTATGCTGCTGCCTGCGTTGCCGGGATTTTGAGTTTAGAAGATGCAATTAAGCTCTTAATCTCCGGGCAGCAGTATATCCAATCGCGCCTCCCAAAAGGAGGGATGGTCACCGTGTTTGCAGACGAAGAGCGAGTGGCCGCTGCAATTAAACCCTACGCTGACAAAGTTGTTATTAGTGTCTTTGCCAGCCCGCTGGTTTTAATTTCTGGCGAGCAACAGGCAGTCGATGCAGTTATGGCTGTGATGCAAGCACAAGGAGTCACAACGTTTTGGTGGAATACATCCTACGCCTTTCACTATCCTTTTATAGAATTGCCAGAGGAGAATTTTGCTCAGTATGAGTCAAATTACACTTTCTGTCCTCCCCAAATCCCCATAATTTCCGGTGTCACAGGGCAACTGTCCGATAATGCAATGAGCATCATGGAGTATTGGAAGAATATGCTCCAGGAACCCGTGAGGTTTTCAACAGGGATGCAAACCATGTATCAGCAAGGAGTCACGGTATTTGTCGAGATTGGGCCAAATGCGGATCTATTGTCAATGGGCATTCGTTGTCTGCCTGAAGAAACAGGGGTTTGGCTTCCCAGCTTGCGTTCGGGACAATCCAACTGGCAGCAATTGTTGTCCAGTTTAGCAGAGCTTTCTGTTTTAGGAGTACCTGTTAATTGGTTAGAGTTCGATCGCAACTATCACCGCGATCGCTTACAATTACCAACTTATCCTTTTGAGCGACAAAGCTATTGGCTAAATAGCGATCTAGTTAGCAATCACCAGGAAACTGCATTCTCAACCTCTAAACATCAATCTTCTTTGACCAGTCAAGCCAGAGGTTTAGATGTACTCATCCCTGAATTGACTATTTCCCTAATGCGAGAACAACTAACGGCATACCCAGAAAAACAGCAGCAACTGTTGGAAGAATATTTAACAAAACAGATTGCCAAAGTGTCAGGACTGCCTCCATTTCATCTAGATACTGAGCAACCAATTAATACTTTGGGTTTGGACTCCTTGATGTCAATTCAAATAATAAACAGCTTTAAAAAAGACTTTGATTTAGAGTTGCCACTAGAGATGATGTTTAAAGACATCAGTTTAATCGATTTGGTTCGCCAATTACAAAATCAATTGATTTCCTGTTTTTAATTATTTCAAGTACAAAAAAGTCATGTATCACGATTTGTTTTCAGCAAACTCTCCAAAAGAAGCGACTTTAGTTAACCTGTTACGCTATAGAACGCTACAACAACCAAACCAAGTGCCATATACGTTTTTGATAGATGGAGAAACAGAAAAACTTAGCTTCACTTATGAACAATTAGACCAAAAAGCACGCGCTATTGCGGCATTGCTTCAAAGTATGAAGGCTTTTAAAGAAAGAGTACTGCTGCTCTATCCGCCTGGGCTAGAATTTATAGCTGCTTTTTTTGGCGGTTTATATGCAGGTGTAACTGTTGTACCTGTGTATCCACCACGAGGTAAACAGCGGATGACAAGGTTGCAAGCTATTGCCAAAGATGCACAAGCAACTTTAGCACTTACCACCTCATCTGTAATGACTAAATTAGGAGAAAGATTTAAAGAAGAACCAGAATTAGCAGCTTTGCAATGTATAGCGACTGATGAAATTGCTAATGATTTGGCAGATGATTGGATTTTTCCTGAGATTACTAACAAATCATTGGCACTTCTCCAGTACACATCTGGTACGACAGGCAATCCGAAAGGGGTGATGGTAAATCATGACAATCTACTTTATAACTCCGCTTTAATTTATCAGGCTTTTGAGCATACATCTCAGAGTAGAGGTGTGATTTGGCTGCCTCCTTACCACGATATGGGACTGATTGGCGGAGTGTTACAACCCGTATATGGCAATTGCTCAGTTACCTTGATGTCGCCAGAGTCTTTCCTACAAAAACCCTTTCGCTGGCTGAAAGTGATTTCCGACTATCAAGCGACTACTAGCGGCGGCCCTAATTTTGCTTATGACTTGTGTGTTGACAAGATTACTCCCGAACAACGCCAACAGATTGATTTGAGTAGCTGGGAAGTGGCTTTCAATGGTGCTGAACCTGTACGGGCAGAAACTATAGAAAAATTTTCAGAAACCTTTGCAGATTGTGGTTTTAGAAGAAGTGCTTTTTACCCCTGCTATGGCATGGCAGAAACAACTTTGATTGTGTCAGGAGGTATGAAAAAAGAGCCACCAGTGATACGTTTTGTGCAAGAGCAAGCTTTGAAACAGAATCGGATGGCGATCGCTACTAGCGAGGAAGATAGTAGAGCAATTGTTGGTGTAGGTCATAGCAGTTTAGAGCAAAAAATTGCGATCGCCAACCCAGAGTCGTTAACTCCCTGCTCAAATGGAGAAGTCGGAGAAATTTGGGTTGCAGGGTCGAGTGTTGCTGGCGGCTACTGGAATAAACCCCAAGAAACTCAACAGACTTTTAATACCCAACTGCGAGACACAAAAGAAGGGCTATTTTTACGCACTGGAGATTTAGGATTTTTGCTTGATGGCGAACTATTCATCACAGGTCGCCTCAAAGACATAATAATTATTCGAGGGCAAAATCATTATCCCCAGGATATTGAATTCACAGTCGAGAATAACCATCCAGCACTACGACCTAATTGTGGGGCAGCATTTTCTGTAGAGATAGAAGGTGTTGAACAACTAGTTATTATCCAAGAAGTAGAGCGTACATACTTACGGCAGTTATAGGACTAGTATTTGATTTCTGAAAAAACTCCGTACATCTGGAGAGATAGAAA